>JAOZLK010000345.1 GCA_029934875.1 Bacteroidales bacterium
TTACATTTTCTGGAAGACCCTCTCAAAACCTTGAAGGGCCTCATCGATAACCTCATCCGTATCGGCCATTGAAGTGTACATCCTGTTTCCGGCCAGTGTAACGAGACCTTCGATCATGAAGGCGGCTCCCATTTCTTCCATCATGTGTTTCCTGATTTTGATCTCCTTAAGTGTCTTTGGAATGGTCCATATTTTCTTCAGATTGATAGGAAGAAAAAGGGTTCCGGTGGTTTCAAGATGACAGATGGATCCCTGGTTGTAGGCCACAAATGGAAGCTTATAGGCATCAATCAGCTCCTGGAGGCCCTTGCTTAATCGATCGCCCGCGGCTCCCGCCTTTTCGCAGGCGTGCTGTTTCTTGATTTCCATAAGTGTATAATAGCCTGCGGCCGAACTCAGCGGATTGGCTGCCAAGGTGCCTCCCACCATGGCCCGCTTTTTCCCGGCCTGCAAACCTGCAGCCAGGTACTCCATAAGATCCCGTGAGCCTCCCAGTCCACCTGCAGCCGGGTAGCCTCCGGCCACGACCTTCCCGAATACGGTAAGGTCCGGATTTACCCCGAAGTAGCCCTGGGCTCCGCTGATCCCGATACGGAAGGCGGTAACCACTTCATCAAAAATCAGCAAGGCTCCGTATTTGTCACATAACTCCCTGATCTGCTTGTTGTGTTCATAATCCACCGGGCGGGTTCCGCTCTCTGTACCCATGGGCTCGACAATAACCGCCGCCGTTCCCTGGCCCTTGAGCCGGTTAGTCCTTAACTTGCGTTCCAGGGATTTAATGTCGTTTGGATAGGCTTCCTGGGTATATTTCCGGCTGGCCTTTGGAATGCCATGGGCATCAAATCCGCCGGTTCCGGGAACACGGAGGGCATAAACCAGGCTGTCGCTCCATCCATGGTATCCTCCACCCATTTTTATGATGTTTTTCTTACCGGTGGCGAGCCTTGCCACCCGTATGGCCGCCATGCAGGCCTCGGTGCCGCTCCCCAGCATGCGAAACATATCCACCGATGGAAAATGTTCGCAAATGAAGCGGGCAATTTTCAGTTCGTATTCATGAAAAAGACCAGTGGAGGGACCGGTGGAGGCAATAAGCTCCAGCATCTTATCCTTCACAGCCGGGTAGTTGCTTCCAAGAACGGTGGGTCCGCCGGCCTGGAGGAAATCAATGTGGCGCTTACCATCCTTGTCGTAAAGATAGGCTCCTTCGGCACGGTCAAATACAATGGGGAAGGGGTAGTTAAAAGCAAGGTTGTGCTGTACTCCACCGGGGATGTATTTCATTGCTTCATCGATTACCGGTTTTGAAGAAGCGTACTTTTTTTCGAAAGCCGCCAGGTAAGCCTCCATTTCCGGCCTCTTAATGGGGTGGATCTCATTTTGGGCCAGACTATTTAATTTTTTATAGATCTCCTTAACGTCGGGGTAATGACTGAGAGCAAAGCCGGAATAGTCTTGTTTGTTCATTTTTTATTTCAAAATGCGTATGTCACGAAAGTAGCAAAAGGAAGTCCCTATCCCAAAAAAAAAATCCTATATTGCCCCCGGTCATCTTCTTAGAATGGCTGTGTTTAATTTTTGTTAAAGACTTAATAAGATATGTAATATCATATGAAAATCTCAACATCCTTCCTGCTTCCGGTAAGTGTTTTTTTACTAATATTTCTTGGATCCTGGACCGAACGCAAAGAGGATGTGTACAAATCTGAATTTTTCCTTCCCGGGCTAAGTCAGGAAGATGGTATAAATATTGAGTTGAGCCCCAAGGGCGATGGCTATGAGCTTTCTAGCTGTGATGGAGTTCCGGGTCTCATCCTGGCCATCGAGCCCTCGGGCAAGAATATGAGTAGAGAACTGTCAATTACTTTTTAAATTTAACTATTAAACAGAAGAAAAATGAAAACGATTAAAATTCTCATGTTAGTGATGCTTGCAGCATCTTTTACTACAGTTTCAGCACAGAAAAAGGTAGACCCCGTTGGAACGTGGACCTACACAGCTGACGAGGCACCTTATGAATATAGTACTGGTGACATTGTGATTGAAAAGGACGGGAAGGAATATCTGGTTGAAATTCAACTGGGCGAGTACTACAAGATTAAGGGTAGCAGTGTAACTTACGAAAAAAATGTACTTTCATTCAAAGTATATATTGAAGGCGAATCGGTTACAATTAAAGCCACTCTGGAGGCGGAGAAGTTCGATGGTACAGCTTCCTATTCCGATGGTACCATCCCGGTGAAGGGTGTTAAGAAGAAGTAAGTATGTATTCAAAAAGACCGGGGATTTACCCGGTCTTTCTTATAGTATAAAACAAGCAAGCGAAAAGATGTTTCATTTTTCTAAGAACCTTGCATTACTTCTGCTTTGCTCAATCACCCTTTTGTCCTGTGTGGGGACCAGGGAGAACTCTGATAAATCAGACCGGATTGTATTTGAAGAAAGCTGGGAATCGCTGGCACAGGTAAATGAGGAACCTGAATGGTTCAGGGATGCCAAGTTTGGTATCTATTTTCACTGGGGAGTGTACTCGGTGCCGGCCTATGGCAGTGAATGGTACCCGCGGTCCATGCATATGAAAGGATTCGGAGCATATGAGCATCACCTGAAGACCTATGGCCCAACCACTGAATTCGGATACCACGATTTTGTGCCCATGTTCAGGGCAGAATACTTTGATCCGGAACAATGGGCCGAACTTTTTGCCCGGGCCGGTGCGCGTTTTGCAGGTCCTGTTGCTGAACATCATGATGGATTTGCCATGTGGGACAGTGAGGCCACTCCCTGGAACAGTATGGATAAGGGCCCCAAAAGGGATATTACAGGAGAACTGGAGAAAGCAATCAGGGCCAAAGGTCTAAAGTTTATGACCTCCTTTCACCATGCACGGCACCTTCAACGCTATAAGGGCAGGGAGGAAGAGATTCTTACCCGGGAGAAGAATGTCCATTACCAGTTTCGCAACAGCCATTACCCCCTTTATCCCGGTACTCCACCAACCCTGGATGATCCGGAGCTGAACTATCTCTATGGGAACATTCCCGAACCTCAGTGGCTGGAGGAACTTTGGTTTGCAAAGCTGGTTGAGGTGATTGATAATTACAGCCCCGATCTCATCTATTTTGACTCCTGGCTAAACTACATTCCCGATTCCATGCGCCTGAAATTCTGTGCCTATTACCTGAATCATGCCCAGGAGGCGGGGAAGGAGGTTGTGATCACCCGGAAACAGGAAGATCTGCCACTGGATTGCAGTGTGGATGACTTCGAAAAGTCAAGACAGAATCACCTGGCAGAGAAGGTTTGGATGACAGATGAAACCATCAGCAATGGAAGCTGGTGTTATACGGAAAACTTGCATGTAAAACCGGCAAAAGGACACTTGCATGTATTGATCGATATTGTCAGCAAGAATGGCGTTCTTTTATTGAATATTTCCCCCAAAGCGGACGGTAGTATTCCCGACGATCAGCAGCAGGTCTTGTTGGAAATGGGAGATTGGCTGGAGAGATTCGGAGAGGCAATATACTCCACCCGTCCCTGGCATACCTTTGGAGAGGGACCTACTGCTGAACCTGAGGGAGATCACCTGAGTAATGAATTCCAGAAACTGAAATATACAAGCAGGGATATTCGCTACACGAGCTCGGGTAGCACTGTGTATGCTATCATGCTGGGTAAGCCCGAAGCAGGACATTGGCTATTGATGGAGGCATTCTCGACCTTAAAATCAGCTTCAAGCCCTGCTATCAAAAGCATTTCGATACCAGGTGGCCCCAAAGAGCTGGATTGGAAGCTTGGAGATGACGGCCTTTCAGTTCTGATCCCAGCAGAGGGATTGGATGACCGAGCCACCGTATTAAAGATAGAATGCATGTTATGAAATCTTTAGGAAACTATACCTTAAATTCGGAAAACATTACTTCTAAAACTACCATAATGAAAAACTACCTTATTGCTTTTTCTGTAATCCTCCTGCTTGTGCCAGGCAGATTAGGTGCTCAGAACTTTGATGGACTGGACAATAATCTTTCCAATCTTTACCGCATGTCCGATGCAAAGACCCGGAGTATCTCGCCGGAAAATTTCACCGGAGAGAAGGGTAAGGGGGGCATGGCCGAGCTTGGAGAAGGAGCAGCGTCCCATGAAGCCCGTGAACTGGGCAAGGGATATAAAGTAAGTCCCTATGTGATCATCCAGCCAGGTGAGGTTTTTACCATGGCCGAGATGGATGGACCTGGATGTATCCAGCATATCTGGCTTACCCCTACGGGCGACTGGCGCTTTTATATCCTGCGTTTCTACTGGGATGATGAGGAAGAGCCTTCTGTGGAAGTGCCTGTGGGGGATTTCTTCGGCATGGGCTGGGGTGAGTACGCCCATTTGAATTCCCTTGCCGTATGTGTGAATCCGGGCAGGGCTTTTAACTGCTACTGGCAGATGCCTTTCCATAAGAAGTGCAGAATAACCATGGAGAACATTGATGTGAAAGCTACCCGCCTGTATTACCAGGTGGATTATGTGCTCACAGATGTGCCCGAAGAAGCGGCTTATTTCCATGCACAGTTTCGCAGGCCTGCTCCCGACAGTAAGAAGGAAGCCTATACCATTGTGGATGGTATCCGGGGAAAGGGCCAGTATGTAGGAACCTACCTGGCCTGGCAGGTGAATAACAATGGATGGTGGGGCGAAGGCGAGATAAAATTTTATATGGACGGTGACAAGGAATTCCCTACCATCTGTGGTACCGGTGCCGAGGATTATTTCTGCGGATCCTACAATTTCGATGTGGGAGGACAGTACAAGGAATTTAGTACAGCCTATTCAGGACTTCACCAGGTGATCCGGCCCGATGGCAGCTACAAGGCTAATACCCGCTTTGGACTCTATCGCTGGCATATCACAGATCCCATAAGGTTTGATAAGGATTTGCGGATCACCATCCAGGACCTGGGATGGCGCAGTGAGGGGCGCTACCTGAAGCAGGGGAGCGATATTGCTTCAGTGGCCTTCTGGTACCAGGCTGAACCCCATGAACCCTTTCCAGCTCTGCCCATCAAGGACGACCTTGAAGTCCGTTGATTTTTCAAATATCTAAGCTGCAAAAAACTCTACTTCACAAACTGCTAAATTGTAAACCTTTATACCATACCTTCCCATGAATAAACTGATATTACCCCTGCTTATATTACTCCTTCTGGTTTCATGTGACAATACCCCTGCACCAGAAGCACTGGGTCCCTTGCCGGAGGCGAGGCAACTTAAATGGCATGAGCTGGAGTTTTATGCCTTTGTCCACTTCAATATGAACACTTTTACAGATATGGAGTGGGGCGCCGGTGGGGAATCACCCGAGCTGTTCAAGCCTACGGAACTGGATTGCCGGCAATGGGCAAGGGTATGCAAGGAAGCG
>JAOZLK010000346.1 GCA_029934875.1 Bacteroidales bacterium
AGCACCTGCTTGCGAACATGGAGGCAGATCAGGATACCATCCGGACAAGCCGCATTTTCGCCACACTTCCCGGAATACCGCTTTTATCTCTTTCATTCTATGCCCTCATCAGAAGTTTCACTGAAGTATTGTCAAGAAAAGTATGGAAGTCATTTACCATCCTGTACTTCATCCTTTCTTTTCTTGGACTCTTATTATATGGAATATGGGCAGTGCGGTTCACCAGGCTTGAGCAGGGAGACCACCAGCTCTTCATCCTGCTTCAGCGATGGATTTTTTCAGGATTTCTGATTGCCACCTACCTTGCCCTGTTCGTGATGTCCATGGTTTTCTCAAGAAAAATGGTGTTTCACCAACGCAGATTTGCGCAGATTTCAGGATGGATTTATTTACTGTATATGATCCTTAGCTGCTCCGCCTTTCTGCTCTCAGGGATACATGAATTGTTCCCCTATGTTTTCATCATGTTCTTTCTTTCCTGGCACCTGATCCCCATCCTCTTCATGAGCCTCTACCTGGAAAAATATCATAGTGATAAAACCACACTCCATACGGATTTCGAAGTATTACTGGATTCCTTCACCCGGAAATTTGAAATTTCGAAAAGAGAAAGGGAAGTGATTCAGTTGATAAGTAAAGGACTTTCAAACCAGGAAATATCTGATGCATTATTTATCTCCCTGCAAACAGTCAAAGATCACACCCACCGGATCTTCACCAAAACAGGTGTGAAGAACCGGGTTCAACTAAGCAACCTGATACGCTCACAAGACTGAGACCATGAAAAGAAGAGAGAAGGTCCTGGAAATACTGGATGAACTGAACATTGATTATGACATTCATGAGCACCCCCCGGTGCCCACAGTTGAGGAGGCACTACCCTACTGGGATAAGATCGATGCTACCCATTGTAAGAACCTCTTTTTCAGAAACCATAAGGGAAATCGTCACTATCTTGTGATTTTGCGGCACGACCGCCTGTTAAATATCCGGGACCTGGAACAGCGTCTGAAGCAGGGAAAGATATCCTTTGCCTCGCCGAAACGCATGGAGAAATACCTTGGTTTGTCGGGTGGATCGGTTTCGGTTTTCGGACTTATCAACGACAGTGAAAACCATGTCCACCTTTTCCTGGATGAGGCTCTGGAAAAGGCAGAGAAAATAACATTTCACCCCAACGAAAATACCTCCACCCTGGGTATCTCCAGGTCTTCCTTCCTGGCTTTCCTCCAGTGGAGTGGAAACTCTTATGAATTTATTAAACTGTATGATGACGAATAACTTATCTTAAAATAGTTGAAAATGGAAACAAGAAACATGAAACAACACATCTCCTTTGTGGGCGCCATCCATATAGGATTTGGAATTCTGGGCCTGCTGGGAGCCCTGACGGTATTTATCATCTTCAATTTTGCCGGTGGCTTCGTGGAAACTGAAGCATTTGCTAACGAGATTCTCCAATTCATTGGCGGAATAATTTCTCTATTAATTATGTTTTTTGCCAGCCTTGGTATTGTTGGTGGAATCGGCCTGTTTTCGTACAAGCCATGGGCCCGCATCCTGGTAATGATCGTATCTGCAATCAATTGCCTGAACATACCCATCGGAACAGCCAAAGGGGTATATTCCATCTGGGTGCTGATGCAAAAGGAGACCATGGAGTTATTTGATCTATCCTGATCCGGGAGTTGGGAGAGATTGTACTATTAATACCTGACCCGCTCCCTATAGTGGGTGTGGAGCAATTCGTGCGATTTATGTCCAAGGGGCTCACCCAGAAAATCTTTATAGATCCCAACTATTTCTGGGTTTTCGTGCGATTTCCTGATAGCCATTGACATATCCTCAGCGTAGATTGCCTCGGTACGCTTTCTACGGATCTCCTCGTTGGTTGGAATGGGTTGTCCTCCACCACCCAGGCATCCACCCGGACAGGCCATTACCTCGATGAAGTGTACATTGATTTCTCCACTTTTAACCCCGTCCATCAATTCCCTTGCGTTGACCAGGCCATGAGCAACGGCACATTTCAGCTCTACACCATTGAGAAAGCTCCACTCCTCCTTGCAGTCCTCAATTAGAACAGAGGCTTGCTTGACACCCTCCATTCCACGAACCGGAATAATGTTCAGACCTTCAAAGGGAACCTCCCTGCCCGTTACAATTTCATAGGCTGTTCTCAGGGCGGCTTCCATTACACCCCCTGTGGCACCGAAGATCACCCCCGCCCCGCTTGAAACTCCCATAATGCTATCATACTTATCCTCCTTTAGATTAATGAACTCCACACCCGCCTGTTTGATCATTCTTGCCAGTTCCCGGGTGGTCAGTACATAGTCCACATCCTTGTATCCGCTTGAGCGCATTTCAGGCCGATCTGCCTCATACTTTTTAGCTGTACAGGGCATAATGGAGACACTCACAATATCCTTGGGGTCCAATTTCCTGTTCTTTGCATAATAGGTTTTAGCCAGTGCTCCGAACATTTGTTGAGGAGACTTGCAGGTGGAAACATTTGGGAGGTACTCCGGGAAGGTGTGCTCAATGAACTTGATCCAACCGGGTGAACAGGATGTAGTCATAGGGAGCGCCACATCAGGATCCTTATCAACCAGGGCCTTTTTCAACCTGGTCAACAACTCTGTACCCTCCTCCATAATGGTCAGATCGGCTGTAAAATCTGTATCCAGTACAGAATCAAAACCAAGCCGCTTCAGGGCAGCAACCATTTGACCTGTCACCCTCTTGCCCGGTTCGAGTCCTAATTCTTCACCCAGGCCAACCCTGACGGCCGGTGCAGTCTGAACCACCACATGTTTGTCGGGATCCAGAATGGCATCCCAGACTTCATCCAGGTAGGTCCTTTCCACAAGGGCTCCGGTGGGACAACGGTTTATACACTGTCCACAGTTGGTACAGATTACCTCCGCCATGGAAAGATTCTCGAAGGTGCTGATTTTCTGATGTTCTCCCTTGTAAGCCACGGTAAGCGCATTGACCCCCTGCAGTTGTTCGCAGGTTCTTACACATCGCTGGCAACGAATGCACTTGCTATCGTCTTTCTGAATAGAAGGCGAAAAGCGGTCGATGGTATAGTCCTTTATGGTGTTCAGATCCAGAAAAATATGATCCCCTACGGCAAACTCATTGGAGAGATCTTGCAGCTCACATTTTCCGTTTTTATAACATTTAGTGCAGTCGGCATTGTGCTCTGAAAGCAGTAACTCGATAATGTGTTTGCGCGCCGAACGTACCTTTAAGGAGTTGGTCAGGACCTGCATCCCATCACTAACCGGTGCCGCACAGGCAGCAACCAGGGCTTTGGCTCCAAGCTGTTCCACCACACAAACCCTGCAATTCCCGGCCACACAGAGGTCGTCGTGATGACAAAGTGTCGGAATCCTGAAATTTAAATGCTTGGCAGCTTCCAGGATGGTGGTTCCTTCGGGAACTTTCACCAACATGCCATTTATGGATAAACTTACCATGATATTTAGTTTTTCGATTTTCGTTTAGTAAATGATCTCTTCCTTGAAATTCTCCACGATGGATCCAAAAGCATTTCCCACCGATTGACCCAGTCCGCACTTGGAAGCCCGTTTCATGGTTTTCGCCAGTTTAACCAGCTCATCCAGGTATTTGGAGTTCTTTTCTCCGCGCTTTACAGCCTCAACACCCTTCAGGAGCTGCTGGCACCCTATCCTGCAGGGTGAACACTGTCCGCAGGACTCTTCGGTAAAGAAATCAAGGTAATTATGAAGCACATTGTACATGGAACGAGACGAGTTAAACAACTTCATGGAACCACCTGTGGGGACACCTTCGAATCCAATGATGGTCTCGTCAAATCGTTTCCTGGGAACGCAGAATCCTGAAGCGCCCCCGACCTGGACTGCTTTGGTATCACCATCACCAAAATCATTTACAAACTGGTCTACGGTCATCCCAAGTTCCAGCTCAAATATCCCTGCTTTAGGCGTATCTCCTGAAATGGAGAATACCTTTGAACCCCTGGAGTCTTTGGTTCCAAGTTCCCTGAAATGGGGAGCTCCGTAATTCATGATCATTACCGTATGCACCAGGGTTTCCACATTGTTTATTAAAGTAGGTTTTCCAAAAAGTCCTGATGTGGTGGGATAGGGAGGTTTATTTCGGGGCTCACCCCTTTTTCCTTCAATGGATTCAAAGAGTGCACTTTCCTCCCCACATATGTAAGCACCACTTCCCAGTCGGATCTTAATATGAAAATTCTGATTGAACTCATCCATTGTTCTGTGAAACTTTATCAGCTCCTCATTGAGTTTCGGCACAAGGAACTTGTACTCACCCCTCAGGTAAACAAATCCCTTTTTAGCACCAACTGCCCTTGCAGCAATGGCCATACCGCAAAATACTTTTCCGGGCACCTGGTCGAGGATTTCACGGTCTTTGAATGTTCCGGGTTCTCCCTCATCCGCATTACAAACAATATATTTTACAGGATCCTTTTCCTTTGCTGTAAACCGCCATTTCAATCCCGTGGGAAATCCGGCACCGCCACGGCCTTTCAGGTCAGAATCCAGAATCTCCTGACAGATTGCATCTGGATCCATATTTACGATCTTCTTCAGGACATCTATACATTCGATCTTTTCGAAAATAAGATCTACCCTTTTTATATGCTTTGATTTCATACTGTAGGTGTTTTCGGTGTCTATTGCTTAATATATTCCCGTAATATTTCCGTCACCTTCGGTGGTGTCAGCTCAATATAAGGCGTATCGTTGATGAGCATGGCTGGTGCCTTATGACACCATCCAATGCAATTGGCCTCAAGCAGGCTGAACTTACGATCGGGGGTGGTCTCGCCCAGTTTCACCTTCAGGATCTCCTCAATGGTAGCCAGTATTTCATTCTTGCCTTTCATGGCACATGAAATGGTTTTACAAATCCTGATCACATACTTGCCCCGGGCTTGGGTATCGAGAAAAGTATAAAAGGTCGCAGTTCCAAATACATCGGCTGCAGATATATTCAGTTCTCTGGCCACATCGATCATATCCTGTTTGGATAGGAAACGGTTGCGAACAACCAGATCCTGCAAGATGGGAAGTAGGCTCTCACGGGACCGACCATGCTTGTTGGCCAGCTCCTTTACTAGTTCATTTTCAATAATCATCTCCATGAGCTCAAGAATAATTTAGTGTAATTCGTTGTTTTTTAGTTGTTTAATGTGTTATTGTTATTGTTTTCACATAAAGATCGGATAAAATTAGACTTTTTGTGTGATTTATATAACAATACAATGTATATTTTACTCACACTTCATAAATACATATCGATTCTAAATAAAAATAGCACGCTTTTTGCTGTATAAGAATGGATTATACCACACCTTTCTAAATAAGAAAAATATTATAAGGAAAATAAACTAGG
>JAOZLK010000347.1 GCA_029934875.1 Bacteroidales bacterium
CTGCCTTTACCAGGCAGAAGGTTAGGAAGCACCTGGCAATGACGGGAGAAATCACATTACGGGGAAAAATTCTACCAGTAGGGGGAATCAAAGAAAAAATTCTTGCTGCTAAAAGAGCGGGTATTACAGATATCGCCATCTCTGCCGAGAATAGGAAAGATGTGGAGGAGATCAATGAAATATACCGCAAAAGCCTCACATTCAGATATGTAAGTGACATTTCAGAGCTGATGAAATTTGCTCTATTGAATGAGAAAGTGGGCAAAGCCCTGCTAAAGCCTTAATCTAGCAAATCAATAATTTGGCTGTTTCAATGCCATGGGCTTTCTTTATCCGTATGAAATAGATACCGCATGGTAAACCTTTACCTTCTAGCTGAGAAACTGAAAAAGTCTCCTCATCCTGTGTCCGGCATTTATAAACCGGCATACCTTCCATGTTAATTACTTCTATCATCGTACAGAGTTTTAGAGTTTCACATCAGGTTTTTACACTTTCGAGCAATCTAAAGTAGACCTTGTACAAGTGAAAGAAAAGAGAAAAATGACTTATTGTGTGAAGTATGGCCTCTGACTTGTGAAACCTTTATTTTTAAGGATGAAGCCGATCAGGAAAAATTCGCTTCCAGCATCCTTATTTTCTTGGCCGGTATTTTAACCGGGTAGGTGTCGTCATTGCATTCAAGGATGCAAAGACTGTTCTTACGATCAACCCGGGCCAGATAGTTCAGGTTTACGAGGTAGGAACGGCTTACCCTGAAGAAGGCTCCTGGTTTCAGAAGATTCTCAATGCTACCAAGGTTCTGGGTTGTAATTTCGCGGTTGCCGCTTGAGAGCTGAATATGGGTGTAATTTCCATCCGCCTGGCAGTAAACAATCTCGGCAGGCTTAATCAAGAGGTACCCCGATCGTGTGTTCAGTTTCACCTTCCCCGTTCCCTGCCCCTTAAGAATCTCAATAAGATCGGCCAGGTCCGAACCTTCACCCCTGGCCTTACGTTCACGGAAGCGGTTGATCGCACTGAATAATTCATCCTGCTTCACAGGTTTCATGATATAATCTAAAACCGAATTCCTTATTGCCTGGATGGCATAATGATCGAAGGCCGTCACAAAGATGATTCCGGGATCAAGGCCACTTTGCTTCACCATTTCAATGAAGTGAAAACCATCCTTTCCAGGCATCTGGATATCAAGCAATACCAGATCAGGCTTCTCCTTTTTGAGCAGTGATACAGCTTCATCCACACCACCAGCCATTCCTGCTACCGACAGCCCCTCTTTTTCCTGGAGAATGTATTTCAACAGTTCCCTGGCCTCAGGTTCGTCATCGACAATCAGAATCTTCAGAGCTTCTTCCACGTGGCAATGAATGAGTTAGTTTCTTCAGTGCGCAATATATAAAAAACCATGGAAGACAAAAAACGGCCTGATGTATCACCGATTTTCCACTTTTTTTCGTAATCTTCACACATCTAAGCACTAAAATGCATGGCAACTTTATCCACGCATAGAACAACTTCCAAGTTTGGGACCCTTCCGGTCTTCCTGACTACTATCTCGACCATCCTTGGAGCGATCCTCTTCCTCAGGTTTGGATATGCTGTTGGACATCAGGGTTTTGCAGGAGCCATCGGCATCATCCTGCTGGGTCATATGGTCACAATCCCCACGGCTATGGCTGTGGCCGAAATTGCTACCAACCAGAAGGTTCAGGGCGGGGGGGCCTATTTCATTATCAGCCGGTCCTTCGGACTCAATATCGGTTCGGCCATCGGAATCACCCTCTATCTCAGCCAGGCCATCAGTGTTGCCTTTTATGTCATTGCATTCTCTGAAGCCTTCGATCCCCTGATCCGATTCCTTCATTATGAGATCAATACACCCATGATTGATAAAAGGTGGATCGGAATTTTCAGCATGAGTATCCTTGGCATCCTCATCCTCACCCGGGGGGCCAATATCGGAATGAAAGCCCTTTACTTTGTTGTGGGCTTGCTATTCACCTCATTATTGTTCTTTTTCCTGGGAAAGCCAACGGATTCTGAACACGTCATTGAGTTCAATATCCATATCCGAAATCCCGACTCTTTCTTCTATGTCTTTATGATAATCTTTCCAGCTTTTACCGGGCTGGTGGCCGGGCTGGGTCTCTCTGGTGACCTGCGTAACCCCAGCAGGTCAATACCAAGGGGGACACTTCTCGCAACAATGTGTGGCTTTGTGGTGTACGTCCTGGTGGCATACAAACTTGCCGCCAGTGCATCTCCCCAGGAGCTGGCTTCGGATCAGATGATCATGGAGAAGATCTCCCTGTGGGGCCCTATAATCCCCATTGGACTGGCAGCAGCTTCATTATCCTCTGCACTTGGATCGATCATGGTGGCACCGCGTACGCTCCAGGCCATGAGCTATGACACCGTTTTCCCCGGAAGCAAATTGAACACCTGGCTCGCTAAAGGAAAAGAAAAGGATAATGAGCCCACCAATGCAGGTCTTGTCACAACCATCATTGCATTTGTTTTTGTAGCATTTGGCGACATCGACTTTGTGGCAAGGATCATTTCCATGTTCTTCATGGTCACTTACGGTGTGATTTGCCTGATCTCGCTTCTGGAGCATTTCGCAGCAGATCCTTCCTACCGCCCAACATTTAAATCCAAATGGTATCTCTCCTTGCTGGGCGCAGTGACATCATTCTGGCTCATGTTCAAGATGAATGCCCCCTATGCCCTGCTTTCACTGATTATAATGACCGGCATATACATTTCCCTCTCGGGCTCCAACAAAAAGGAAAAGGGCCTGGTCAACCTTTTCAGGGGGGTGGTTTTCCAAATGAGCAGGCAGCTGCAGATCCTTGCACAGCGTGCCGACCGGGAGGATCTGAACGAGCACTGGAGACCATTTACCATCTGTATTTCCCAGGATACATTTATGCGGCGCAGCGCCTTTGATGTATTAAGGTGGATTTCCCTGAAATATGGTTTCGGGACTTACATTCACTATATCAAGGGCTTCCTCACCGAAAAAACAAATACCGAATCCAAGGCGGTGCTGAATAAACTGCTTCACCTGGCTGCGGGTAGCAAAAACCGGGTATACCTGGATACCATTATCAGTCCTTCATATACCTCCGCCATTGCCCAGGTTATTCAACTATCAGGCATCTCGGGTAAAGGGAACAACATGATCCTTTTTGAATTTTCACAAAGCAATCCTGAATCCCTGACCGAGGCTTTGAGCACGCATGAAATCCTCTACGCCACCGGCTTTGATCTCTGCATTCTGAGTACATCCTACAAAGGATTCGGATACAAAAAGCAAATCCACATCTGGATACAGCCCGACGACTTTGACAATGCCAACCTGATGATCCTCCTTGGCTACATTATCCTTGGGCATCCCGAGTGGAAAGAAGGGATCATCAACATCTACGTCCTTTATCAGCCCTCGCAGGCAGAAAGGAAGAGGGATGAGCTTCAAAAGCTGATTAAGGAAGGGCGTCTTCCCATCTCCATGGGAAATATTAGCATGGTTAGTGCCAGTGAAGAAAAAACCAATCGCCAGGTGATTGGCAAAACTTCATTAGATGCTGATCTGACAATTATTGGTTTCGGGCATGAGCAACTGAGAAACGAAGGGTACAAAACTTATACGGACTACGACAAATTAGGAAACATTTTATTTGTCAGTGCCAACACAAAGAAAGAAATCAAGTAAAAGCTTAACTTTAAAACAAAACTGATGCAGAAAACAGCTGTCTTCCCTGGTTCATTTGATCCATTTACTGTAGGTCATGAAGACATTGTCCTCAGGGCACTTGACCTGTTCGACTTCATTATTGTTGCTATCGGTGTTCACTCCATGAAACCGCCTCTCATGAAGATCGAAGCAAGGCTTAGGATGATCAACAAGGTATTTGAGGCCCACGAGCAGGTGACTGTCGATTCTTTTGAAGGGCTTACAGTGGATTATTGCAAAAAAGTGAGTACCACACACATGTTACGGGGTATTCGTACTGCAGCTGATTTTGAGTATGAAAGGGCCATCGCTCAGATCAATAAAAAAATGCTCCCCACGGTGGAATCGGTCTTCTTGCTTACTTCCCCCGAACACACACCGATCAACTCCACAATTATCAGGGAGATCATCCGAAACCGGGGTGATGTTTCACAGTTCATCCCTGAGGGGATTAATATTAATGACTACCTCTGATGGGATTGAGATGGCTCTGTATTTCTGCACTTCTTGGATTGTGGGGATGGAACTCGGGATATGCACAGGAGGTTCACATATCGGGGAAAGATCCCGGCTACAGCGGAATTTCCCTGCGTTTTAGCATCCAGGGTCACCCTTTTATAGATCAAGCCATTTACTCCAAAACACTTAACTGTGATGAATCGGGTGCCTTCCAACTGCAACTTGAACCGCATTCGGAAGGGGTCATCGTGCTCAGGGCGGGAGTATATGAAGCCACACTGTTTATTGAGCCTGGAAAGAGCTACCAGGTAATTCTGCCGCAGTACCAGGAGGTGTCGTATGCAGAGAAAATATCACCCTATTTTGAGCCCCTTCGTATACCCATAAAAACTACCGGAGATCCGGATGAGATTAACAACAGGATCTATCTCTACGATTCTGTTTTTTACCGACTTAATGAAGAGCTCATCCTGGCCAGGAGGAGGGGTGGAGAAGCTCTTGCCGATTCAATGATAAGCCTGCTCGCAACTCTTTTTGACAGGAGCCAGGCTGATTGGTTCTCCCTCCATTGCAAGTACAAGGAAGGCCTGTTGAAACTCAATGAGGGAAAATCCGGACTGCAAATGATAAGTGAGGATTACCTGGGAAGCATTGTACGGGAAAATCACCCGGCCTACCTGGAACTCTTCGGCGCCATGTTCAGAGATTTTCTTATTTACTACGACCGCACTCCTGAGGGAGAGGGTATCCGCTACCATATTAATCGAAGCAACAACCTGGATAGTCTCAGGAACATAGTCTCCTCCCACCCCGCTGTTACCAATGATACAATCAGGGATCTCATCCTGCTGCAGGAACTATCCCCGCTCTTTTACAGGGGGGAATTTCACAAAGAGGCAATCCTGATCCTGCTTGACTCGCTTGAAGCAGATCCGGTAAAGCCTGAATTTGCCCTTTATGCCGGCGCCCTTCGCGACAAATTAGCAAGCCTTGTTTCTGGTTATCCTCCCCCTTCCTTCACCCTGACCGATAGCGATGGCCTTAGCTGGTCACCCTCCGACTTCAAAGGCAAATATACCTACCTGATGTTCTGTACCCCGGACCATTATGGCTGTATGATGGAGTATCCCTATCTCAACTCCTACGTCTCCAAGCACTCCGAATACCTTGAAGTAGTCTCCATTATGGTGGCAGAATACAG
>JAOZLK010000348.1 GCA_029934875.1 Bacteroidales bacterium
ATGCTAACTTCGATGATTCCCGCATCAGGTCCGGCCAGGTTGAAAGCCCCAACTGCAGTTCCCGTAAATTCAAAGGATAATTCAGCCCCCTTTTCCGTGGTCCAGAGCATGGGCTCATTCATGTAACGCTCACGCTTTTTTCCTTTAAGCTTATCCCAATCGGGAACAGATAGTGACCAGTCGGGTGTGAAATTACTGAGTGCAGGATCGACCAGCTTCCCATTATCGAAGTTATTTTGATTCAAAGGTTCAGGACTTATAAACACCTCTTTTCTCGACCAGGCCTCTTCCAGCATGTCGCAAATCATATTCTTACAAATACTATTGCCATAAACGTTGGGATGGGTTCCCCCGATGCTTTCCCAACGGAGGGTCCCAACCGATATTTGATCGGACACTTCCTTTGCAAAATTGCAGATGGAAATGTCATAATGCTTTGCAATCTCCATGTGCGCGGCAAGCGAAGTTCTTACGATTCCATTTTGATAGTCTTCCAGGATTGAAGGATTCACGAAAAAGGTCATGACAATATCCACATCCGGATTATATGCCCTGGCTTTTCGGATAATCCCTTCCATTCCCAGCATGGCTTCCTTGTAGCTGTCTTCAGAATCCTGATCATCATTTACTGCAAACTCAACGAATAGTAAATCCAAAGGTCCATGGCTCAGCACATCCCTTTCCATTCTGAAAGCCCCTGTTGTCGAGCCGGTAGAAGCAATACCGGCATTTGTAAAGTTGAATTCTGTATGAGGAAAGTTCTCCTCAAGATAAGAGCTTATCATGGGCCGGTATCCATCCATCTCAGTGATGGAGCCGCCAATAAAGGCAACGTGACCTGTCCCTTCCTGCTCGAACTGGATTTTACAATTTCTAAAATCACTTCGAAGGGTGGTATTATTCTTACTCCATTCCGGATCCCTGGACACAGGGCTTTCCCGATTACCTGTATGGATCAAAATGAAATCCACAATGGGCTTGGGATCTTTCAGAGAATGAGGGTGATGACCCACACCTGGCTTATGAATTACCTTCATCTCCCAGCCCAGTTCATTCAGTCTCTTGCTTAACAAGCCAGTGTTTTCTGAAACAGGAACCACCTGATCGGCATCACCCACCGCATGCAGGATGGGCACTTTTGCTTCGGCAATATTCTCCATACGATCAACGGGATTGCCTTTAAATGCCAGGGCCTGCTCTTCGCTAAACCGGTATTGTTCTAGGCATACCTTCCATGCCTCCTCTGATCCCTTACCCATGCCAGATCCCATGGGCCAGCTTTTAAAGTCACATACCGGGGCATCTCCATATATGCAGGCAATTTTCCCCGAGTTCAGGTTACCCCAATTGTAGATAATAAGGCCTCCGCGGCTCATTCCTTCCAGGACTACCTTTGGGTTTAAGTGGTACTCTTCTGTCATAGTTGCGTAAAACTCATCCCAGATGGTAATTGCTTCCTGGTTGCCAAAGAGCCCGGCAACATCAATATAGGCCAGGTGAAATCCCTCTGCAAGCAAGGCAAGATCGGTTTGAGGCTCATGCCCCCAAAAGCGTGCCCGCCATATCCAGTCACGGTTTTCATTGGGCTCCTCCGGGAAAACAATCCTATAAGACCTGCCATTTAAGCTTGAATCCAGGATTTCATAGCCATGCCATCTCTCGATGTCCTGCGCAACTGCCATATGCGACTGGCTAAAGATGCACACCAATATCGCCAGGCTAATTATACGCTTATACAGCATTTGCTCCATTTTTTAAACGTTTGCCCACTTCACTCAAGGTAAGCACATCATCGGGATGGATCGAGCCATCGGGCAGGGGACCCGTATTTAACAAAAGGTTGGCATTTATAGCTTTGGCATTCTCAAGCATCTCCATCACCTGATCGGCCGATTTATGTGCATTGTCATCCATGCGGTCATAGCCCCAGGAACGGGGTTGTAATGTATCACATAATTCCAGGGGTACCTCAGAGGTCCCTTTGAAATGGCGTTCAGGTGCCTTGAAATCCTCCGTCCCCAACAATCCCTGTTTGTATGATACGAGCACCTGGGGCTGAAGTGAGTGAATATGGTCGTATAGTTCCTGCACCTTGAATTTCGGG
The DNA here is from genome assembly GCA_029934875.1 of Bacteroidales bacterium. GTDB lineage: Bacteria > Bacteroidota > Bacteroidia > Bacteroidales. The sequence continues at coordinate 2,105 of JAOZLK010000348.1, forward strand.
ACCATATCGGGCCGGGAACGGGGAGTGCCTATCCCATCCAGCCAGATTGCTCCAATGGGTCCATAGTTCGTAAGCAGTTCTGTTATCTGATTCTTCATAAATTCCACATAGATATCCAGGTCATGCTCTTCCCCGTACATGTAACTCTCCTCTGGCGGATCATAGGGAGGCCTGGCATTACCACCCCAGTCACTATTATTAGGAGCGTGTGGATGGCGCCAGTCGCGACCGTGGGAATAGTAGAGATAAAATCCCAATCCTTTTTTCTGGCACTGTTCGGAGAGTTCTGCTACAAGGTCCCTTTTTGCCGGACTATTGGTGCTTTTGAATTCTGTGTATTTGGAGTCAAAAAGACAGAAGCTGTCATGGTGCCTTGTGGTAAGGTTGATATATTTCATACCTGCCTTGAGCACCATATCCGTGATAAAATCGGCATCAAATTTCTCAGCTGTGAATTTTGAAGCCAGTTTTTCATATTCCTTTACCCGAATTTGGCCACGGAGCTGAACCCATTCAGCAGGTTTGGAATGCATACCTTCCCAGTATCCTTCCTGAAGGCTGTATAAGCCATAGTGGATGAAAAGGCCGAATTTTGCTTCTCTGAAGTACTGGATTGCTGCCTGGCGGGGATTGTTGGCATAGATTTTTTCGTAGCCCTTCAGATAGGAGGGAAGCTGGGGTTTCGCTTTTCCAAAGGCTTCATTCTCAAATGCAAAAGGTGTAATTAATGTCGCACCGGTAAATGCAACCCCGGTTTTTAGCATTTTTCGTCGATTCATCTTCATTTTTTAAATAATATCATTTATGACCCACAGGCATGGGATAATAATTTGATCCTGATACTTCTGTGGGAGCTCCCTGTGGAATGGATGCCTTAAATTTAATAAGTATTTCACTGAACCGGGCTACCTCTTCCGGATCTTTTCCCCCACCTTTTTAAGGGTCTTCACATCAATCTTCCTGATCTTCCCTTCATAGTCCGGCCCCACATTAAGGGAGAAGATATTTCCATACTTCACTGCGCCCAGGTAATCGCTGTAGAGATCCTCTGCTGGTTTACACAGCTTATCATGTTTGGGAAGGGAATAGAACCACATGGCGCCCCCTTCGTGATCGGGCAGAATGGGGTAGGTAAATTCGGCCACCAGGTAGTCTGAATAACTGGCTTCGGCCTCCTTGTTATACTTGCTTGTACTTGCATCCCCGATTTCCCCTGGTGACCCCATTTCCCTCAAAGATAATCTGCCTGCAGCTTCACCATGGTTAAAACCCACGAAACAGTCGGGCTGAAAGCGGTGCACCCATTCCACAGTCTCCTCATGGTTCAGTCCCCCGGTACCCACTGCATGATCCATCCAGAAGAACTCCACGGGACCGTATTGGGTACAAAGCTCCTTTAGCTGTGCCTTTTTCATCTCAGGATTTATTCCCATTCCGTTCTTTGCGTTTTTACCATCCACAGCCCCAGGCCAGTTCCAGTCTCCTTCTGAAAAATAGAATGCCAGTTTGATCCCGTACTTATCGCATGATTTCCTGAGCTTGGCCAGCACATCAATGCCCAGGGGGCTGTTGGTGACTTTCTTGGCGGTTGTTTCGCTGTCCCACAGGCAGAAGCCATCATGGTGCTTTGTCAGAAACAGGATGTAGTTCATGCCTGCGTTTTTTGCCACCTGGCACCACTGGTCGGTATCACAACCTGAGGCACGGAAATAGGAGGCATCCTTATCCAGGGTAGGGGTCCATTCCTGACCTGAAAAGGTGCTGAATGACCAGCAGATGAACATGCCGAATTTCATTTCGCTGATCTGTTCGGCGCGAACAAGGTCATCCGTTTTTTCCTGGCTGATTTGCGCTGATGCTGAAAACGATGGCTGCAGGAGGGCCAGGAGCACTATCAGGGATCTGGTTTTTTTTATCATGATCGAATATTGGGTTTGAGTTGATTACGAAGATCAAGAAAATATCGATATGTTGTGTATTCTGCTTGTTATAAGATATTACATATTGAAATCGAATAATCAATACCTACATTCCTTCTCCATAAATAGAAGATGATCGTACGATCATTCTGAACTGGTCACATTAAGAGATAGAAATTTAAGGCAAGAGTTGACTTTGGGCAGGATTCAATGATCAAGGCAGCTAATTATGCAAGCAGTCAGCGATTTCTTCAATCGGGGATAGGCTTGATGGATGCCATTATCATTCAATCGGTAATCGAAGGAAAACATATGTTATGGACGCTGGATAAGCGTATTCTCACAGGAATAGACCCCAAATTTATTTTTCAGCCCTGATTTGTTCAAGGATCTTCCACATGGATGTTGCAGAAGCGTTTTGGTGTGAGTTGGGGAGAGATGATGGCGTTTAGTTAGCGCCCGTACTATTTACAATTCAATTGAGATATTGACTTTTCCTCCAAGACCTTTTTCAACAATATCATATAGAGTCTTTTATTTCTTTCCAGCTCTTAGGTTCCATTTTCGCTTGCTTTTTCTTCGTAATACAACCTCATCAATCGAATGGCTTTATTAATTTCTTTTTGTGTCGTCTTTTGAGACTTCTTCGATATTACCGCCAGTAATTATTACTATTTAAATGGATCATTTTTGTATTTCGTGAATCCGAATACTGTAATGTTTCCTTTCTCATCATCTACTTTATAGACAGCTATATAACCTTTGAAAACTAAATCTCGAATGTCTTCTCGATCAAAGAATATGGATTTCCTATTTGCATAAGGCATTTTAGGAATTTCCTTGATCCTTTCGAGTATATCTGATTTGAATTTTCTAGCAGCTCCCGGTTTATCTTGAGCAATATAATCTACTTGGCCATTAAGCTTTTCCCCAAATGATTTAAGTATCCTAAGCTTCATTTTTACGGATAGTTGCGTCAAGTCTATTTTCTAAGTCCTCAATAGTTGTATACTCAGCACTACCATCCTCAACGCTAGCCAATTCCTTTTCAAGGTATTGTTGTATCGACAGATACGTTTCATTCTCTTCAATAACCTGGATTTCCTCCTTACTAAACTTGCTAAGAAGCCTGATCAAGTTCTTGTACACTTTTTCATTTACACGTAGCCTAATCGTTTGCATAATATACATTTTATTCAAAGATACAAATACGTATAGATAACTTCAATTCTGACTTATTGGCGCTAACGTATAAGTGTTTTATCCTTCGTATACGGACAGTGAACAGATTGGATCCTCATCCCGGGGGGAATATTATTTTGTAATTTCTTTCAAAGCCATCAATAAAATTTCAGAATATGTCT
>JAOZLK010000349.1 GCA_029934875.1 Bacteroidales bacterium
CGTGCCATTTGCCAACCACTGCTGTGGTATAGCCGGCCTCTTTTAAGAGTTTTGGGAAAGTCACCTGGCTGCCATCGAAGGGATCCCCCCCTTCGTTCTTATAAAAACCATTGCGGTGACTGTACTTGCCGGTTAGAATGGAGGCACGGCTGGGGCCGCAAATGCTGTTGGTGCAGAATGTATTGGTGAACAGGGCTCCTTCACTGGCCAGCCTGTCGATATTTGGCGTTGGGGCTACTTCGGCATAGATTCCCTTGTAGGCACTGATGGCATGCGAGGCATGGTCATCCGACATGATGTAGATAATATTGGGTTGGGAAAGCTCTGTGGGTCGGTTACAGACAAGTAATACCAGGGCTAAAACGCTGGTTACTATCAGGGGGATGGCTCTCTTTCTAAACATTAGCTATTTTTTAATATTAAATTCGCCAAAGCTATGTGGAAACTCCTCCACATAATCCTTCAGTAATTGTTTCATTTCCTTCAGCTTATCCTGGTACTGGTCCTTGCCGGCCAGGTTCACTTGCTCGTATGGGTCCCTGCTCAGATCATATAGCTGGTCCCGGTCAAAATAGGCAGGGTAGAGGGTGTCGGCATGGTAGCGGACCACCAGCTTTGCCTCGGGATTGTTTGCAGAAAAACGTGTGCCCTCCTGGTTGAAGTGGTGGTTATTTTCAGCTGTGATTTGTTCCTGGATGCTTTTCGGAAACCTCACTGCCATGTATTTCCAGTCGCGGGTGACCACTGCCCTGCTATAGGTGATTTCCAGGAAGAGTGATTCTCTCCACTTTGTGGCGGAACCATTCATAAGAGGAAGGAGGCTGGATCCGTCAATTACTTCTGAAGGATCGGTCCGGATGCCACACAATTCATAGATGGTGGGCGCAAAGTCGATGTTTGCAACAATTTCGTCCACCTTTTTTCCAGCTTCAAAATGATCCTTCCAGTAAACAAAGGCCGGGGCGCGGACCCCATTCTCATAACAGGTCATTTTGGCTGCATTCCCACCATGATCACTTGCAAAAAAGATGATGGTGTTTTCCAAAAGACCTCTTTGATCCAGATCCTTAAGCACAGCCCCGATGGCATCGTCCAGCCAGGTGTAGGGAGCAGCCTTTTCCGTAAATCCGGCCCCTTTGACCCGCTCTATTACTTCCATTCTTCCAGGCTGAACATCGGGTGCCTCGTCAAGCATGCCTGAGGGTGTGATTTTCGCATCGGCATACATGGAGGAAACTGGTGCCGGTGCATGGGGCAGGGTAGTGGCCAGGTATAAGAAAAATGGTTTATTCCCTGCTTTATCAATGAAATCCAGCGCACCATCTGTGATCCAATCCATGTTATGGTGTCGCATAGGCTCTGGCAGGGCAAGTGCATGCAGGTTATTCACATATACATTTTCCAGGTAATCAAATCCTGAACTCGTCTGAACCTTGTCCCTGAGCATCGCGTAATTTGCATTAATCCGTGCCTGGATCAGGGGATCGTCGGGGTTTGCATCAGATGGAATATGGTCCTGGCTTCCCTCATTTTGCATGTTGTGATACTTTCCCACCATCCCTGTGAAATAGCCCTTCTCTTTCATCACATGGGCAATGGTGCGTTCCCCTTCATCAATATCCACATTCCAGCGCAGGAATGCAGGATCTGAAAGCGGGAACTGGTCAAGCAGGGCCTTACTGCGTGAAGCGTACCTCCCGGTGAGCATATTGTAGCGACTGGGAGAGCAGACTGCCGAAGAGGCATAGTAGTTTGAAAAGTAGATACCCTGGTTCATAAGGCTGTCGATGGTGGGGGTCAGTACCTTTCCACCAAGAGCTCCAATGTCCTGGAAATTCATATCATCGGTGTAGATGATAATAATATTTGGTCCAGTTTCCACACAGCCAAAAAGGATTACTCCCAGTAAGAATATGATGAGTCCGGATCTAATTTTCATTTTTGCCAGCTTTAATGATTCTTGCAAGATAGCTCCCATTTGTAGTTTCCAAATACTCCCGCCACACCTGAATCCGGTGTATTGGCCCAGTTATACCACCAGGAAAGTGATCCGGATATGGCCTGAAAATCGGCTTCCTTATGGTAGCCAAAGGCAAGACCCCGTTTGGGGTTTTTATGCTGACCAAAGGATACTAGTGTGATTCCCATAGCCATTTAATAGAGATACCTGTGACAATCGGAACAGGCCATTTCCTTCCAGGCCTCGTCAATATCCACCGGGTGTCTAAACTCAAGAGGCTTTTCAATGCTTGTTGTTGTATAATTTTCCGAGCTTCCCTGGGCTAGGATGGTATGACATAGATTGCAATCCCTGGAGATGACCTTCCCGTCTTCGCTTTCGTGAGTTCCGTTGTGACAGCGGAAGCAGCCATTAAATTCCATATGGCCGATATGGCTGGGATAGGCATCCCAGCTTGCTTTCATTTCCGGGAAAACATTCTTTTTGTAACCTGCAATAAAGCCATCAATGGCCTGATCAAGCAGCTGGGGTTTTTCGCGTGCGATCTCCGGGTAAGTGGTGGTGTAAAAATTCATAATACTTTCCTTTATGAGTATGCTTCCTGAATCGCGGTCGGAAAAGGGTGTGGCAAATACTTGCATGGCCAGCGACTTCACTTCCGGCAACTCATGCGGGATCTTGCCCGAAGCGATTAATTCATCGATGAAGACCTGGGGTGGGAGAAACTGGTGGGAAGGCCGGTTATGGCAATCCAGGCAGTCCATCTCTCTTAGCTCCAGGGTATCCATGGCCTCCTGATCCAGGTTTTCATAAATATCATGGTAAATAGTGGTATCACCTGTAGCCTGGTTAATATATCTTACCCAGGGTAGAAACTCCCTTTTATTGGAAGATGCAATGTATTCTACCTGAACGTTCGGATTAATGTGCCAGTGGACACCTTCAACCAGGCCCTGGGCTCTGTGTTCTGACCCTATCATCATCTTAAGCATTACATTCCATTCGGTGTTTGCCGAATCGGCCAGGTAATTCTTTTCGTTTCGCAGGTTATAGGAATAAAATTTCTCGGGCCAGTGGCACTCCTCACAGGTTTCCCTTGCTGGTCTCAGATTGTGGATGGGGGTTTCAATGGGGGTTGGGTATTTATTCAGCAGTACAGAGTAAACCTGGTATAAGCCTGAGAGCTTACTTCTTACGTACCAGCCTGCTCCATCGCCCACATGACAGGCTATACAAGTTACTCTTGAATGGGCAGATTCCTGGTAAGCAACATATTCCGGCTCCATGACGCTGTGGCAGAGGGTTCCGCAAAATTCAATGGATTCTGTATAGTGAAAAGCCTTGTAGCTCCCTATTGCGGTTAAGAGAAGGAAAAGTATGGAGCCGGCAATAAACATGCCCATGGCGTTCCAGTGTCTCTGGTTGCTTAGGTCGAGAACAATATTTGAAACTTTACTAGCTTCTCCCTCTCTTTTGATTCTCTTTGACCGCCGGGACATTCCTATGGGAATCAGGATGAGCCCGATCACCAGGAACACAGGTAGGACGATATAGACAAACAGGCCAATGTAGGATCCGGATTCGCCATGCTCGAAAAATAACATCGCGATGAGGAAGAAGAAAATGATCAGGGCAGAAACGCTAGAGAGAATTGTACCAAAAAGGGAGATTGGATTATAATACGTTCTAGGGAGCTTCATGGGTCAGATTTAGGTACTCAATGCGATTGAAATATACGCTTATACAAGCTAAATTCCTTAGCTGTTTGTGTATACAGAATAAATCTAATTAACTTGGTGCCTATGAAAGAGAAATTCCTCCTAAGCCTGGCCTTTCTTGCGTTTTCCACCAAGATAAATGCACAAAGTGACTTTGAGATTATTAAGCAAGGCCTTGTTTCGGAAGTGTTTTTTTTGAAGCTTGATTCAAACGAAAATTTGTGTTTACTTTCTACATATTAAAATGAGGATATGAAAATCAATTTTGACTTAAACCCCGATCACTTCTCAGAGATCTTGGAGAATTTCTGGAAACTTTCCGGCGCTAAAATTAAATTGATTGACAGAGAGTATGATCCGGCCAATGGCTCTCCCGTCTTTACTGTAGAGGGAAAATATTCCACCCGTGGCTGGACAGAATGGACACAGGGCTTTCAGTATGGATCGGCCATCCTGCAGTTTGATGCTGCCAACGATCCCTGGTTTCTAAACTATGGAAAGGAGAATACTCTGAATTTAATGGCTCCCCATGTGAGTCATGTGGGTGTTCACGACCATGGTTTTAATAATGTAAGTACCTATGGAAACCTGCTCAGGCTCATGCGGGAGGGGAAAATCCCATGGGACGACTGGGAAAGGAATTTTTATGAGCTGGCATTGAAGGTGAGCGGGTCGGTGCAGGCAAACCGGTGGACAGAAATTAAAGATGGAGGATTTATCTATTCCTTCAATGGTCCACATTCACTGTTTGTGGATACTATTCGTACTGTTCGGGTCCTCATGCTGAGTCACCTGCTGGGTCATGTGTTTCAGGGCGAAGGTGATTTGAAAATTGATTTGCTGGGAAGGGCCATTCAGCATGCCAAAGCCACTGCTGATTATTCAGTCTATTACGGTAAGGGCAGGGATGCTTATGATGTGAGGGGAAGAACAGCCCACGAAAGCATTTTCAATACCAATGATGGTAACTATCGCTGCCCCAATGCCCAACAGGGATTCAGCGGCTATACTACCTGGACCCGTGGCCTGGCCTGGGCCATGTGCGGATTTGCGGAAGAACTGGAGCTGATGGAACAACTCCCATCCAAGCTCCTGGATTCGCATGGAGGCAGGGAAGAAATTGAAGCCTTCATGCTTGAAGCAGCCATGGCCACCTGTGACTTTTATATCGAGAATACACCCCTGGATGGTGTACCCTACTGGGACTGTGGAGCACCAGCACTGCATAAGATTGAAAACCTGCTTGATAAAAATGCCGATCCCTTTAACGCCCATGAACCGGTTGACAGTTCGGCTGCTGCCATTGGTGCTCAGGGTCTGCTTCGCCTGGGGACTTATCTTGAGAAGAGAGATCAGGAGAAGAGCCGGAAATACTGGCAGGCAGGTTTAACGGTCATAAAGAGACTGCTTGAGGAACCCTATCTAAGCACCAATCCGAAGCACCAGGGAATCCTTTTGCATAGCATTTATCACGAACCCAATGCCTGGGATCATAAACCTGAAAAGGGGCGGGCAGCACGTGGCGAATCAAGCATGTGGGGCGATTATCACATGAGGGAAGCAGCCCTCTATCTCTCAAAAATTATTAGGAACGAGCAGTATTACACCTTTTTCGCCTGCCTTCCTCCCTTTTAAAAAATATACCATGGCATCGGAGATAAGAGACCTGGATCATTTATGTATACATACCATCACCACCAAACCCCT
>JAOZLK010000350.1 GCA_029934875.1 Bacteroidales bacterium
CATCATTCATTGTGCTGTCCATGAAGTTGTCCAGGGGAGGCATGATTTGTCCGAACAGACCCTGCTTTATTTTTGGCTCGTAGATTCCCTCCGGGGTGATGACGATGTCCGGATCTTCAATGCCGGGTATAAACAGTGGAGTGAAGTCAGGATCACACCTGAACATGCCAAGTTCCTCCATGCCAAAATCCTGTTTGAAAATGGTGTTCCCCATGCAGCCTGTGGCCACGAGCAAATAATGCCCGGCAGGTGCCGGAAGTGCATATTTGTTCTCTCCCGGAAGCATGGGCTCGTCCAGCACCAGTCTGTCATATACGAAGACCTTCAGCCTTGCCTGGTAATAAGGCATCACTGTACCATCTGGTCCCAGGATGGAGTCCCGTTCGTCATCGGGACAGCGCTGGGTGTAGTGAACCTTCAGGCAGAAACGCTCTACAAAATCGATGTTGAATTGTGCATAGCCAAAATCCTCTGGCGGGTATTGACCCACGCGAATAACCTGGATATTCACACTGGTAGCCTCATTGGGATTTATATGGAAAAATTGTGGCAGGGGATTGTTTACCAGGCCGGCCAGTTTGGATCCTTCTCTGGGGGTAGCCCAGAGTACTTCTCCGGAGGAATCGGTGAGCATGAATTCGGTGAGCATGAATCCGCCGACGGGAAGTTTAAGGGAGCGGGTCATCAATGCATCGCCAAAGCGGATCAGTTCAAGGGGCTCCTTGTCGTATACCAGCGAGCCGTCCTCTCTCATGATGGTGATAAGGGCCGTGGTAAGACCATTGTTACTGCTGGCAGCCTTCAGCATATCCTCCTCCACAAGGTCGAGTCCCAGTGTCAGTTGTCCTTTTTCCTCTGCCTGCTGGCAGGATGTGAGGGCCAAAAATACAGCCAGTATGGTCAGGGGCAGAAAGAAGCTTTTATTCATGACTATGTATTTTGTGTGTTCAGTATATAGACGCGTTGAAGCTGCTACTGGTTGCGTCACCTTGTAAGTCTTATGCAATTTTGCCTGTCGTCGAAACTCATGGGGATCTTTATTCCCACATCCAGGCTCCATGCGCTTCCATGGTATTCCAGTGTCCCGCTGCTGGGGCCTCCGGCAAGCTCGGCGGAGACTTCCATGCGCTCTGAGGCCATAAAGCCCTGCATGTAATTGACATAGGCTGTAAGGTACATAGGCAGACTGACGGGGAGGAGGTATTCCACACCTGTACCCAGTCTCAGCAGGGGCCTGACGAAGGAGAGCCTTTCGGCCTGGGAAGTGACTGTTGCCTGTCGGGCATCCTGCCTGCCGGGTTCTGTATAACTGAAATCTCCTCCCGGAGCGGTATAAGCCCCGGATGAGAATTGTGTGAGAAGGGATGCTCCTGCGTAAACTACCGCAAAGAGTTTCTGCTTGTGCAGGTCATAAAAATACCTGAAGCGGAAGGGTATCTCAAGGTACATGGGGGCGCCACTTTTCCCGGTGAAGTCCACTTCGTGGTCGAACATCAGGGCGTAGAAGCTGTTCGATCGTTGGTAGGTGACTCCCATGTCGATCCCAATTTCATCGCCCAGCATGTACCCGGCATAGATGCCAGTATGAAGGTTGGCGTAGGAAAAAAGTCCCCGACCCTGCATGGGACGGGCACCAATGGCCGGGTTGGATGCGTAAAAGAGTCGCCACAGTGCTCCGATCTCGCCGCCCACATAAAGCTCGCCCTTAAGATCTACTGCTTTTCCCTTCCAGGTGGAGTTTTCGATTCGGGAACGAATACGGTAATCGCGCATTTGCCAGATGTTGCTCAGTGGCATGTTCAGGGCGAGGGTGCTGTAGAAAGCCCTTCCCATTGAGCTGTAGACAGCGCTGTATGAGTTTCCCTGCTGGTCGGTATAATCCAGGGTGGAGGAAGCGGAAGATTTGCTCAGGACACCCGACAGGTAGGAGATGTTGAGGGATGCCTGCCACCCTCCGGAAAACCTGAAGCCAAGGCTCATTCCCAGTTCCAGGAGGTGCTTTTCGGGCTCTTCTGCACTTTGATTATAATCATAGGAGAAGGCTGGTCCGTCCGGGGCGGAAATAACACTGTTGCCCGAAAAAGGCTCGTCCGGAAGGCTGTTTATGCTGTAAAAATAGCCCAGGCGTGGCGAGAAGCTGAAGGGGTATTCGGTGGGCTGGATACGGTACTGGACCCTCAGGGGGATCATGATCGCCGTATAGGAGGCGGACTGGGCCTGGAACCTACGCCTGTCGGTCATATTGATCCCGCTTTTGTAAGGCTGGTAGTAGATTCCGGTACTTACCGACAGCATTGGGATAATCTCCTGTTCCACCGTTAAGCCCGCAATGGTGCCCAGGGCTCTTGCTTTTTCGAAATAATGGCCGGGATCCTCCAGGTTGACCAGGCTCCAGTGCGGGCCGGCCTCCAGGCTCAGGTAGGTTTTTAACTGCGCCTGCAGGGGTGCAATGAGAAGAGCCACTGCCAGTAGCAGAAGCTGCCTTTTTGTGCTGATGGCACTGAAAGAGTGGGGTATTTTAATGGACATTTCAGGGGAAAATTACTGAAATTATCCTAGAAAGTCATGGTAAAAATGGTTTCCTGGTCTGGAACCGACTGGGCGGTAATGGAACCACCATGGAGCCTCAGGATCTGTCGGGACAGGCTCAGCCCGATCCCCGATCCACTTCTTTTTGTTGTAAAGAAAGGGATGAATATCCGGTCAATGACATCCTTCAGGATCCCCTGCCCGTTGTCGCTCACCTGTATGGAGGGCCTCCCCCTTTTATTATAATAACCCCGGATATGAATGCGCCCATCCTTAATGCCTTCCAGGGCCTGCACCGAATTTTTAACCAGGTTGATCAGGACCTGCTCGATTAATTTCTCATCCACATGGAGTTCAATCATTTCAGGTTCGGTGTCCGATAAAAGGGTGACATTTTTCTCCTGCACCTCCTTTTTCATGAGCCTGTGCACATTCTGGATGATCTCCCGCATGGAAACCACCTCGAAATTGGGAGTGGGAATCTTGGTCAGGCTACGATAGGTTTCCACAAAGTCCATCAGGCCCGTACTTCTTTTATTGATGGTTTGCAGGGCTCCTTTGATCTCATTCAGGGTTTCCAGGTCAATTTCCGGTGTACTTTTTTCACCCGTGGTATAGGGCTTAAGCATGCTTTCAATTGTGGAGGAAAGTGAGGAGATGGGAGCGATGGAGTTCATGATTTCATGGGTAAGCACCCTGATGAGCTTCTGCCAGACAGCGGTTTCCTGTTCCTCAAGAACACTCTGGATGTTCTTGATGGTGGTTAGCATGATCACCTTCTCCTTCACCTTAAATTCGGTAGCAAAGATGGCCAGCTGCAGAATATCCTCCTCGTCCTGAACCTTGACCAGCTTGTTCTCGCCGGGATTCATGGCCAAAAGGGTATTTGCCAGTTGTTCGCTGAGGGTGCGGAGCTTGTTAATGTCCTTGAGTGTATTTACCTGGAAAAGCTTTTTAGCAGCCGGGTTAATCATTTCCACTGTTCCGTCGCGCTGGTAGGCCAGGATGCTGATGTCGATATTCTGCACGATGCTCTGCAGGTAATGGAAATGCTCCTCCCGCTCCGACCTCACCTGCTGAAAGTCCTTCATTACATCGTTAAAGGCTGCATTCAGTTCATTAAAGGAGCTGGAGTTGTCGGAAATCTGGAATGAACGGGTGAACTCGGAGTACCTGATGCTCTCCAGGAAGCTTGCCAGCTCACGGTTGGTGCGGTCCACATACTTGATCATAGACCATACCTGGTAAATAATCAATCCCACCACCAGGATGGGGGTGAAGGTATAGGTCGAGCTCAGCGTGATGAAGAGGACCAGGCAGGTGGCTGCGAGCAGGAGTACCCTGAGGACAATATTAAAGCGGAACTGTTTAAAGACCATGTTTTTCCATTCTCCTGTATAGGGACGTGCGGGTCAGGCCCAACTGGGTAGCAGCCTGGGTAACATTTCCCTGGTTGGTTTTCAATACCTTCTCGATAATTGTCTTTTCAATATCCTCCAGGTTGTAAGTGTCCAGCTCCAGTCCACCGCTGCTTTTAACAGCAGATGTCAGGATGAAGTCGTCGGGTCCGAGACTGGATCCATCGCACATGATCACAGCCCTCTCGATGGCGTGTTGAAGTTCCCTTACATTTCCCGGCCAGTTATAATGATTCAGCTTCTTAATGGCTGCAGACTGGATGTTGCGAATGGGCTTGCGGTATTTGCGACTGTAGATTTTCAAAAAGTGATCGGCCAGCAAGGGTACATCGCCCGTCCGGTCCCTTAAGGCCGGCAGGTGAATTTCCACGGTATTGATCCGGTAAAGTAAATCCTGGCGGAAGATTCCTTCGGCCACATCCTGGTGAATGTTGTTGTTGGTGGCACAGACCATTCTCACATCGATGGGAACTGTCTTGGTGGATCCCACCCTCATAATTTCTCTTCGCTCAAGAACGGTGAGCAGTTTGGACTGAAGCGGATAGGTGAGGTTTCCGATTTCATCAAGGAAGAGCGTGCCGGATGAAGCGATCTCGAAACGCCCCTGTTTCATTTTATGGGCATCGGTAAAGGCCCCCTTCTCGTGACCGAAAAGTTCGCTTTCGAAGAGTGTCTCCGGAATTGAGCCCAGGTCGACGCTGATAAACACTTCGTCCTTGCGCAGAGAGTGCCTGTAGAGAGCCCTTGCAACCAGTTCCTTTCCGGTTCCGTTCTCTCCCAGGATCAGGACATTGGCATCGGTGGCAGCCACTTTCTTAATGGTGTTGAAGACCTCGTACATTTCGGGCGATTGTCCCACAAAATCGGTGTAAGGCTGGTCCAGCACGGCGGAGATCTCCTGCTGCTTCATCTTCAGGCTCTGCGCTTGCAAACGGGTGCGACGCAGACTGATGGCCGAGTTGATGGTGGCCAGGATCTTCTCATTCTGCCAGGGTTTCAGGATAAAGTCGGTGGCACCCATCTTTATGGATTTCACAGCCTTTTCGGCATCACCGTAGGCAGTGATGAAAACCACCACCGCATTGGGATCTATCTCAAGTACGGTCGAGAGCGCGTCAAAGCCTTCCTGTCCGCTTATGGCATCTTTCGTAAAATTCATGTCAAGCAGGATTACATCCCAGTCCTGCTTTTGCATCATCTCCGGAATTCTTTCCGGTCCGGTAAGGGTTTCTATCATTTCCACGTGGGGGCGAAGCAAAAGCTTCAATGCAAACAGGATGTCCTCATTGTCATCCACAGCCAGAATTCTGCCAATTTTTTCTTCCATTTATTTCAGCTTATGATTATTTGATAGGATAATAATACAAAAAGAGTGCCTTTGCATTCAAATCATTATCATTCAATGTTTTTCTTCTAATACTATGACAACTGA
>JAOZLK010000351.1:0-1105 GCA_029934875.1 Bacteroidales bacterium
AAAACTATTTATGAGTAACACGAGTATATTGCCTATAAGTATTCTGCAAATCTTTAAAAAAGATACCCTCCCTGAACCGATTAATATATTAATATTGAGAAGCTTTTTATTTTGTGAGTCTTTCATTTTGTATGGAAATCCAAAAATTGTAATACTCCGACATAAGTTGGACAAATTCATGTTATTCTAAACTTGAATAACTTATGAATATATCATGTGTCATAAATCAAATCGTTTTTACTTCGCTTTCAACCTATAAACTTCATATCCTAACATTTCAAATATTTTTGGTATTGCTTTGATGGCATCCCTATCGTAGTCTTTCACTTTTTCTGTCAAATCCCTCCAGGGCAATAATGACTCATGCTTTTTGTTTTTCTCATCCCGTGATCTGCCATATTCCCAGCCCTGCTGAATCATTACAGAATTCCATCTTATGTGCTCCCTTTCTGCTAACAATTCAATTTCATCTCCGGTAAATTCAAATTGCTCAACCTGGCCATCCTGCTCTGTTATTTCTCTATAAAAACACCCTACCCTCAAAAGCTTCACCAAATAATCGAAAGCTTGCTGACGATTTGATTCTTTCAGATCTGGTTCCAGTTTCTCCCACGGCTGCATGGATGGATGACTGGCAGGTTTTGGTTCTTTTTTCTTTTTCTGGTTTATCACATATTCTTCATGAATATACCTGGCCAGACGTTCAATCACAGTAGCATAGAACAAATCCTTATCAACCAATTTTATAAAAATATCACCATCAACATGCAAATCGAGCTGACGCTTGGGTGGCAGGACTGATTTATCAAATTTTGTACGTCCGGAAAGCTTGCTCATTTCAATTACGGCGCCCAATGACCGATTGCCATGTTTGTATTCATGAATGATCAGCATTGCCTTTAACACATCCTCATCTATATAAATTTTCCCACCGGCATCTACAATTCCCTGCTGCTTTTTTAACAAAGCCCTGAGTATGATAGCTCTTCGGATCACGTGCAGTCGATCTAAAGTGCCGGTCTGGTTTATCCCGGATATATTGACATATCCTTTCAAACGGCTGATAAAATCGGGGCCTTTTGCATTTTTGAATGATTCAAGCTTA
>JAOZLK010000351.1:1205-5374 GCA_029934875.1 Bacteroidales bacterium
TCTCCCTGGATGTCTTTTACGAGTTGCTTCACCCCAAAAGATTTTCCGGAACCCGGAGGGCCAAAAACCCCAATAGATAATGGCTGATCAGATTTATCCCTGGCGAAATATTCCTTCATCAAATTCCCCACCGTTCTGAATTTCTCAATTTCGTTTCTGTCGATGAGAGCAAGACCCTTGAATTTTACAATAGGAACATTTTTGAGATAGCTGGATGATCCATCGATAACATATTTTGACGCAACAGCCAGATCGGATTCCATCTGTGTCTCGTCATATAAAATGCTCCAATCATCAGGATCAAGCTTTTCCAGTTCAGATATTGGAAGACTTATTTTTTTAACAGCATCAATATCATTGAATCCGAATATTTCAGAAACCGGATACCCTAACTTGTTTCTTTTTAAAGTATATCCCGTTGAAAGCAATGCACGGGATGAGGCCAATGCTTGCGGAATAACCTGGTCCAGAGCATCAGAAATAATGGAATTGCTATCTGCATCCAATATTGATTTAGACATACAAGCTACGAATGCCGAAGCCATCCCTTGCATACCACCGCTGGTTTTCTCCTGCAATTCACCTTCGCATTGGTCAGCATAATAATGGAGTGTTGCCTTTTTAATGATGGTTTTGTCTTTCTGAATCTCGTCGAAATAATGGATAGCCCCCTCTAAGCCAAATCGAATGATGATGTTCGGGCATTTAGAAACAGTACTTAAATACCCGCTTCCGTGCATCTTTAACATGAAATCGAAAATGGTCTTATCCCATGATAATCGCCGGCTGATATTGAACCCATCTTCCCGCAGGTCATTAGCACTGATGACCAGGGTTAGCTGTGAGCCAAAGCGGGCTGTTATTTCTTCAAATAATGGACCGGAAAACAAGGGCCACGACATTTTGTAAAGAATCCTTGTATGAGGTGCAATCCCCTTTACAATTTCTTTCCAGTTATTCGTGGCGTCACGGAATCCATTCCCGGGATCATCCAGGATAAGCAAGTCAGGCTTCTTTATGTTACCTCTTAACTTTATTGTTTCATCCGGACCATTCAATGGACCTGAATAACCCAGGAACTCACTAACCCTGTATACTTTTTCAGGTTTATTTGAGCTGGCATAGCCTGTTAGTCTGCACTGAGAATGAAGTACTTTTGAATCCGGAATATTCTTCAGATTCCTCAACTTATAGGAAATGATTTCCTGATCAAGGACTGCACTAACAAACTCTTGAAGCAGCAAGACTCCTCCGGGAAGAACATGCATTTTGGTATTCATTGCATTTTGCCAGTTAGCAATACCATCATTGTTATCCCTGGGTTCTCTTTCTGAATAGGTATGGTACAACCAATCGATACAAATATCACCGGCAATAATTACTTTCTTTGTTTTCATAATATTAACAGCCGTTTAATGGAAACAGATTCATAAATATAGTGAATTTTGTCATATAAGCCCTGCTGGCCAACTCCTTACTCTTATACTTCCACCGTAAAATCCCTCCGAAAATTCTCCTGCTGCCCCTCAAAAACATAGCCCAGGGGGTTTCTTACGACCATGGTTTCGCCAATTTGTGTGATGTTGAAGTCGTGGGCATGGCCACATATCCAGTATTTGATTTCAGGATGTGAAAGGATCAAACCGCTGAGATCACTGGCATAACCGTTTTTCCTGTTATCCGGATCAGGTATATCTTTAATGCATTCAAAGCAGGGTATATGGTGGGTCATCACTACGATCTTTCCTTCAAAAGGCTTGTCCAATTCTTCCTGTATATAATCCAGGGAAAGGTCATGATACATATTGGTTTCAAAAACCATCAGGGGATACTTATCACCATGCTGATCCTTATGAAATATCAGCCGGTAATCATTCATTCTCTCAGAAATAAAATCCTGCCTTTTAGCCGGAACATGAGTCCATAAAATACTGACAATGAATTTCACATCATCCAATATGTAAGTCTTGTTATTCAGGCGGATATGATTTTCTGAGATGTAACTCTTATAGGTGGGATACGCATAATCGATCGTGCCTTTGTAAAACTCATGGTTTCCCATGGTAGAGATAATAAATGGGAATTCTGCTGAGATCTTTTCATAGAATTTTCTTGCCTTCTTTTTGTATTTATCAGGAATAGTATCTCCGGCAATGAGTAATACATCCCCCATTGGAATAAGCGGGTTGTTTTCCAGCCATTCCCTGTTTTCAGGGAATTCGAGGTGCAGGTCAGAAACGATCTGGATTTTCATTGCCTAAAGACTACTTTCTCACAATCTTTTTATTAATCTTCTTAAGCACTTTGGGTATGGCTTCAACCTGATCCCTGTCCCATTGTTTGGTTCCGTCGGGAAGATCCTCCCATTCTATTATATGAGGACTCTTCCTTGTGGTATCATCCTCTTCTTCCCCTATTGTCCATCCTGCCAATGAGCGCTCTGCCCACCACCGTTTATGCTCCAGCCTGGCCAGGTCTTCTATTTCTTTCTTTGTAAATGTAGCTTCCGGCCTTGGATCATTAATATCTACCATTAAACAGCCTATGCTCCTGATCTTAATGCCGGCATGGTCTGCTACCTTCCTGTTGGAATCCTTAAATTCCTGCGGAAGATCAGGCCATTCATTATGGGATTCCCTTTTGCCAAAGCCAGGCTTGCCTCTTTTGCCGTCCAGGTATGTTTCATGAAAAGCAATGGCCTGTTTATCCAGTTTCTCTCCAACCACCATGCTTTTGGAGCAAACCGTGGATGGAAGCCCATATGCCTTCATGTTGCCTGAAACAAAATCATATGTTGAATCTTCATCTGTACGTGCGAACAATTGCACTGCTTTGCCATCTTCCAGCAGCCTGATGTTTTCAAGTTGCATTCCCAACAAGAGGTTATGGGTTCGGTCATCAAAGCACAGCACAATGGTATTGAGAGCATCAGGCTCTTTAAGGTATGGCGATAATTGGTGTATGAGCTGGGGACTGTCTGCATCCAGGGAAAGATAATCCAGATCACAAAACTCAGAATAGGTTGGATACAGATTAAGAAACTCAGGAATTTTGCTGTTCGCTTCGCGATCAATGACCAGTACTTTTGCTTTCTTCTCATTGATATAATGTCCTGTTGTGGCTGTCTGCAATGCCAGTGCCTGTCCGGCATAGCCAAACCCAAAAATGATTATCCGGACAAACTTTGGACTATCCATCACGATCCCCTCTCCATCAGGTGGAGAATTGATAAACAGTTCGCGGGCACTGTTTTCATAATAATTAAAAATGCTTAATTGCAGGCCATCATGTATGTCTTTGATAATTTTATGGTTCCTTGTAGTATTGAGGAATTCAGGTTTTTTAAGATGCATAATACAGTGCAAGGGATTATTATGATCCCGCTTACTCTTTTTAATGAGTTGATAGATCTCCAGGCATGCATTCGCCTGGCTGTTGTCATCCCTTGTCAGCAGATATACCAGTGCAGCTTTTGTAACCCTTGCCCTGCGAAGGGTGCTTTTATATGTTGCATCTCCTAACAAAATGCGGCATCCTTCTGTCCTGGCCGAATCAAAGTTAGGGTTCAGGGGATCCCTGTCTACGACAAGCACCTTTTTATTTTCCCTTCGATTCTCCAGCATCACAGTCTTACCCTTGGTGCCAAAGCCAATGATAACAACATGGTTTTTCATTCTTGATATCATAATGCGATTCCATCTTTCACTGAAGATCTCGAACAGGGTCATCACAAAGGCCATAATGGTCGTTATGGGGGCTGTGAAGCGTGCCAGGTCCAATAAAATTGGTATGGGCCCGGCGACATCTCCTCCCTCAAATACATAAAGTTGCAGTGTACAATACAGGGACCTGATCCACCTGTGATCAATTTCGTGAAGGTTATAGTATTGCTGGTACCCGATAAAGCCTGCGACGAGACTGAAAACAAAGAGCGAGATCAGGGTGATCCAGAAGATGGGGCGGTGGTTGGTGTGGAAATTATTTGATTCTTTCATCTTTACAAATTATTATTTTAATTTCTATTCAAATTCTCCGGGTTCAAATCCCAATTCGAATTCTTTTTCATCCAATTGACCTTCTTTTTTGGATGATCTATTGAACCATGATCCTTTGTTCTTATCACTTTTCATCTTCGAACTTAAAACTTGAAATGCATTCTTAATTTTAAT
>JAOZLK010000352.1 GCA_029934875.1 Bacteroidales bacterium
GCCACGCTCTCAGCGATCTGTTACTCAGCGAGCAAGTGCTTATGGATAGGGTCAAAAAATCAGCTTTTCAGATATGATATTGCTAAAGACTCCATTGCAGTTGTTAAGATGCCCATCGATGATGATTTTATTGTTACAGGACTTATCGAAGATGAGGATGGGATCATCTGGGGTAACAGTAACAATACCATATTCCGATTTGATTCCTCCAATGAAGAGTTCAACTATTTTCATATTCCAGGGCGAATACCATTGAATAAAATAATTGTTTCTCCCTTCAGAAGAGTGGATAATGGTGATATCCTGGTGTGCGGTTTTGATGGCTTCCTTAAATTCAATCCCCGGGAGATCTCTATGAGGGATGAGGCCCGGCAAGTGCTAATCACATCCATAAGCATAAATGGGGAGCCTGTTTTTCCTCAAATGGAAGTTTCCGGGAAGGTGATTCTGAATACAACCATTTCTAATAGCAAAGACCTGAAACTCCCCTATAAAAGCAGAACCATTAAGCTCGAATATTCATCCTTTCCATATGGGGATATGGGTCGGGAGCAGTACGCTAGCATGCTGGATGGATTTGAATCTGTCTGGAGAGTGAATGAACCGGGATCCAACTCCATTGATTATATTAACCTGCCACCAGGGAAGTATACATTCAGGGTGAAGAGTATGTCAGGCAATTCAGAAAAGCAGATCACTTCACTGGATATAAGAATCAGCTTGCCCTTCTGGGCAAGCCCTCCACTATTTGCGGCTTATATTATTTTGCTCATGCTGACTATTGGAGTGATGATATACCAGTATCGCAACAGGCTGAAAGATAAGGCCCAGATGAACCTGATACGGTTTGAAAAGGAACAAAGCGAACTGCGTAATACATCAAAAATAAGGTTCTACATCAATATATCCCATGAGCTACTTACATCCATCAGCCTGATTTTAGATCCCTTAAAAAGCCTCTTATCCCGAAAGGAGATCAGGGATGATACCAGGAAGACATTGAAACTCATTGAAAGGAATGCTCATTTTCTGAAAGTTTATATCGATCAGTTATTGAATTTCAGGAAGATTGAATTGGATCAAAAAGGCTACCAATCAAGTGATAAGCTTGAATTAGTCTCATTCAGTAAGGAGATCGTAGAATCGTTCAAAGGAAAGGCCATTTCGAAGGGGGTGCGGCTGAAGTTGAAGGCAGAAATGAAGGAGCTGATGATTGAAATCGATGAAGAGAAGCTCTATTCCATCATGCAAAATCTCTTGTCCAATGCCATTAAGTTCTCTCCTGCCGGGGGAAGTGTGGTGCTGGAAATTAAAGCAAGCTCAGGGCAAAAGATTATCATCGAGGTAAGGGATAAGGGTATTGGAATAGCGGAATCGGATCAGGAAAAAGTATTTGATAGGTTTTACCAGGTAAGCGAAGGAAATATCTCCAAAAGAGGTATGGGGATCGGGCTGACAATTGTAAGGGATTTTGTGGAGATCATGAATGGAAGTATTGAGATCAATAGTGAATTTGGAGTTGGAACCTCGGTAACTATTGTTCTGCCAACGAACAATGAATTTGCTCCGAGGGGAGTGGATGAAATGTATGTGAAAGAGTATGTCAATAAGGAAGCCATTCAAAAAGCGCATGAATCTTCCAGATCTCTGGAAACCAATGTCAGTGGCTTGCCCCTTGTTCTGCTTGTCGATGAGAACAATGACCTGTACGATTATATCCGCACATCATTGGGCAACAGGTATTGTGTAATATGGGCTTCAGGAGGTAAAGAGGCATTGGATATTTTAAGTGGAAATACCCCCTCAATTATTGTAAGTGAAATTCAACTACCGGATATGGATGGAATTTCATTTGCCCGGCAGCTTAGGAAGAAGATAAAAACAAGCAGAGTTCCCATTATCTTCCTGAGTTCTAAAATAGAGAAGGATAGCCAGTTAACAGCCATAGAGGCAGGAGTTGATCTATTTCTTGCAAAGCCATTTGAGGTTGATGTGCTGGAGGCGAATATTGCCAATCTGATTGGAAACAGGGAGAAGACTGAGCAGTTTATCAATCGCAGACTATTATTGAATGCCCAGGATGTTGAGGTTGATTCCAAGGAGGATAAATTGTTGAAAGAGCTTGTGGAATATATTCATAAGAATATGACAAACTCCCGAATCACAGCCACTGATATCAGTTATGCACTTGGTGTTAGCCACTCAAATCTATACAGGAAAATTAAGAGCCTCACCGACCAGTCTCTTAACGAGTTTATCAGATTTATCAGATTGCAGAAAGCAGAACAACTTTTAGCAAGTGATAAATTATCGGTTTCAGAGGTAATGTTCCAGGTTGGGTTCACCAATCACTCATACTTCTCCAAGTGTTTCAAGAAAATCTATTCGGTCACACCAAAAAACTACACAAAGAAGTAAATTCTCCTAATGCCTTATTCCTGCCATAGTACCGGCTGCCGGAAGGGAAAATTACGGATCACCTCCTCCATTTTGGGATCGGACTCAAGCGATTTCCACAGATCTATATATTCCGGGTGATCAAGTGCCAGTCCTCCGAAAAGCAGGAAGGGATGGCGGACAGGCCACTGCTCGTAATACATCACATCAGGATCCTTGAACCAGGTGGATTTATCTTTCATATAAGGATACATGAAGGAAAGTCCTTTCCTGATCCCTCTGCCATCACCTGTTTCGAATGTCCATAGATTCTCATCGGGCGTGGACAGAATCTGCACCACCATGCTCATGACTTCCAGGTTGAACAGGGAATAAGCATAGGGTTTGGTCCGTGCCAGTTCTTTTGGAAAACTCCCGTCTTCGGCCATTTGACCCGGAAGAAGGACATCCCTGTACATATCCCTGCAAAAGTCAAGTTTTTCCTGGTCATCCAGCATGGAAGCAAAGGAGGCCACCTGGACCACCCAGCAGGTACTATGGTTATTCCCGTGGTCTCTCTCGGCTCTTCCAAACTCGTGGGTGCACATCCAATCGGTGTACCTGGCGAACCACTCCTTTATGGATTCTTCTGATTCTCCAGTAAGGGAGCCCATTTCTACCAATACCTGGATGGCACGGGCCACTTCCGCAAGATGCAGGGTATCAATGATGCCGATACCCCTACCGCTTACCCTGCCCATGATGGCCTGGGCATACTTAAGGTCCGGGGTCATCCTGGTTTCCGGGTCTGAAAACCAGGCCAGGAGATGCCTGATGGCCGCCTTGGCGTACTTCTCCTCCCCTGTAATTTTATAGGCAGCAACCAGGGTGGGCACCCATATACTCATGTTTCGCATGGCTTTCCTGTGGGCAGTAAAATTGTCAGGATTGGTTTTCCCGTCCCGGCGAATATAGGGCCCGTCAGGATGCTCCGGATCGGGCCACCAGTAATCACCTTCGGAATAATAGTCATGCAGGCCTCCCGCACTTCTGTCACAGCTATAGGCCGTAACAGTTTCAGGTTCTTCCCTCAGGTAGAATTCTGCTGCACTTAAGATCCGGGCCCGGTCAATTTCAGCAACATCTACCGCATGCTTGCCGACCGAGCACCCGCTGCTAAACATAATGCATAATAGAGAGACGTACAGAACCGGGCTTATATATTTCCTGACTTTCATGGTGGCTTAATTTGCCTGGATTGCTATGGCAGGGCGTTTCTGGTTATTACTTTTTCCTTCATATAAAGCAGCGCAATTTGAGGAAGGATAGGGTTTAGGTGAAACATCAAATATTACCTTATTTTCAAATAGATTACCGTATTTGTTGAATATTCCCGAGCATCTCCTTAAATCGCCATTTCGGGTCCTAAAAAGGAATCGACCACCGGCGTGGCAGAGCTTCCCCTTTAAGGAGGGGATCTCATCTAATAGTGCAAATTCAGGCCAATCCGCATCAAAGGCACGAATGAATTCTCCCTCTTCTTCTGTAAAGGAAGCAGGATAGTGTGCTTTTTCAATATAGGCTTCGAGATTTTTATCTGTCTTTTCCCGCTCAATAATATGTACCGCTGCATTGATGAAAATCGTTCGCTCCGGATCTACCTGGTCAGCAAAGTCATAAATATTATTCAGCGACAGGTTGGTGTTTAAAGCCAGGAAATGTTTTTTTGTGAGCTCCTGGCATATTTCAATAAAATTTGGCTCAAGAAAGGGTTCCCCTCCGGAGATAAGAAAGACCCAATCATTTCCCAAAGTTCTTAAACCCTCGGATAGTCTGGATACCTTGATTGGTTCCTGAGTTTTGCTGCTTAACCAGGTATGGCAGTAATCACAGCGAAAGTTACAGTTATCATTGATGTGCCAGGTGATCATCCGGTGATCCTTAAAACTTCCAGTATAGAGCATAAGAAAATATTTAGTGTCAGTAATGTCCGGATCCTGATTAGCATAAAGTTAAGGGATTGATTTTGCATATCAAAGTTGCTTAGTACCAGGAACCGTGGTATATTGTCCAGTATGAATCCTGATTTCTCCCCCTCACTTTTCTCATTTGAGCAGGCCCTGCTAGAAGAGTTGAAACAACTTGAAGTTGTTGAGATTCCAGCAGGCCAGGTTGTTCTGAAAGAAAATGAATATATCAAGGTCATTCCCATTGTGCTGGAGGGATCCATCAAACTTCGAAAGCTGGATCCAACAGGTCGGGAGATCATATTTTACCACATTGAGGCCGGTGAAAGTTGTATTCTATCCATCACTTCATGTTTGAATAACAGGGAGAGTCAGGCTGAAGCAATCATTGAGAAAAAAACCCGCATGATTATCGTGGAGGCCAGCAGGGTTCGTAACTGGATGGATGAGTTTTCATCCTGGAGGCAGTTTGTTGTGAAGCTGTATTATAGCCGGATGGCTGATCTGATGACCCTGGTTGATCTGGTTGTTTTCAAAAGTGTTGACAGCAGGCTGATCCGGCATCTAAAGGATCATGCAGTAAACAATGAACTGGAAACCACACATCAACAGCTCGCCGGTGAGCTGGGCACAGCCAGGGAAGTGATATCCCGTCTTCTGAAGCAAATGGAGAATGAAAACCTGATCTCCCTGGAAAGGGGTAAAATAAAATTAATCAAGCCTTTGTGACCAGGGTCACCTTGTTCTTCTTGCCCCCGTTCTTATTTTTGGACTAAAATAAAACAATCTAATTATGAAAAAGAACATTGGTATATCAGACAGGTGGATCAGGGTAGTGGCGGGCCTTATTATAATTGCTGCAGGAGTATATTATAAATCCTGGTGGGGTCTGGTGGGCCTCGTACCTCTATCGACCGCGCTTATAAGAACTTGTCCCCTCTATCTTCCCTTTGGACTCAGTACCAGGCGAGGGAAGTAAGTTTTCACGAATTAAGGATCAAGCTGTTTCATTTGGAGCAGCTTTTTTT
>JAOZLK010000353.1:0-4495 GCA_029934875.1 Bacteroidales bacterium
TGCTGAAAAGCCATACCTCAGCTGCCGTGGAGTTATCCCCTATGATCAAACGACCATCGGAAACAAAGCCACCTCCAAATCCGGTTCCAAGGGTGAATCCCACCAGGTTTCTGTATCGTTTGGGACTCCCCGATGATTCCAGTTTTGCGTTGATTTCGGGAAGAATGCCTCCAAGCGCTTCGCCATAGGCAAAAAGATCCCCGTCATTATTGATGAATACGGGCAGATGGAACTCCTCCTCCAGGATGCTCTTGAGCGGAACGCCTCCCCTGAATGCCGGCAAATTATTCAAATCGCCAATGATCCCCTTGCCATAGTCGGCCGGACCGGGGAAGGCAAAACTGATGGCAACAGGTGCTTCTCCTATCTCTTTCATCACCTCGTGAAAACCTTCTTTCATGGTTTCCAGGCTAAGCTCAAGATTATCAGCATTGGCATCTTTCCGGATTCCTGTCAACAAGGCCTTAGCACCCTTGAAGGCATTAAATTCAAAATTTGTTCCACCGGCATCCAGCGTTAGTACAATCCTCTGGTCACTATAAATATTCATGGCCTATGCTTTTGATGTTCTGAATGCAATATACAGAATGTAGGTCATACACAGGGCGGGTATAATAAATCCGGCCATCAGCCCGTACAGGTCCGCTACCACACCAAATAGGATGGGAACAAAGGCTCCCCCAATAATGGCCGTAACCATCAGTCCTGAGATCTCATTGCTTCTTTCAGGCAGTGCATCCACTGTCATGGAGAATATGAGTGGGAAGATATTGGCAAAGCCCAGACCAATAATGAAGATAAATACAAAGGCCATGACCTGGCTCGAAGCAATGAAAAGTCCGGCTATACCGGCAATGGCAAGAATACTGGTGATCACCAGGAACTTTTTCGGAGAGAGCCAATTCAGGATTACCCCGCCAAGAAAACGGCCGGTCATTAAGGAGATAAAGAAGAATAGGGTACCAAATAAGCCTTTCTCCTTGATGTCATAATCAAATTTAGCCTCCAGAAAATTGGGGAGCTTGGCACTCATACTCACCTCAGAACCCACATATAAGAAAATACCTAAGACCATGAGGAGCACATAGGGATTCTTTAATAGACCAAAACAAGATTTCATGGTGGCTGGCTTTTCCTTTTCAACATGCTCCTCAATCT
This sequence comes from Bacteroidales bacterium, assembly GCA_029934875.1. Classification (GTDB taxonomy): domain Bacteria; phylum Bacteroidota; class Bacteroidia; order Bacteroidales. The sequence continues at coordinate 1,159 of JAOZLK010000353.1, forward strand.
TAGTCATCAGGAGGATGACCACAACCAGCAGCATCACTCCTCCATAGATGGGAAAAAGGATTTTCCAGTCCAGTCCCCAGTACCTGGCAGCAAGGAGGGGTATCAGGGAACCAGAAAGTGAACCTATGGCTTTTACAAACTGACCAAATGAAAGGTTCCGGGAGTATTTCCCTTCCGGGGAAACATCTCTCATAATGGGATTTCCTGCTACCTGAAGGAGTGTGGCACCGGTACCCAGGAAGAGTAATCCACCCAGGATCAGAATGAAGGATTCATATTTTCCGATCATGGGGAGGATCATTCCGATGAGGGCAGCAAGAAGACCCAGCATGAGAACTTGCTTTCGCCCCTTCCGATCCTGGTAGAGGCCCATGGGTACGGATAAAAGGCCAAACATGATGAATGCCATGAAGGTTACCAGTCCGGCCTGGAAATTATTCAGGGCGAAGTCCGATTGCAACTGGCTGGTAAGGGGTCCGGATACATCTCCAAATCCCATTACAAGGAAAGCCAGGAAAATGGGTGTGGATTTCAAATAGGTACTTTTCGTCATGTTTTAGCAGGTATTTCAATTTAAATTAAAGAAGAGTTTAATATACCCTATTGATGAAAAAAAATCATTAATTAATTCTTAATATCAAGCTGATTGTGCTATTGTGTAACAGCTATGTTGGAAATCGTGCTATTTATTACAAATTCACATTATCTTAGTGCGGCCATTTGCTGAACTTGAAAAAACTACTACTATAAGTGACCTTTGTTTTAAAGCAAAAGCAAGTTGTTCTTAGGAGGTTTCTCATATTTACCTCTCTCCTGTGTATTGTTATGGGCAGCAATGTTGCGGCCCAATACTATGGAATGCAGTTTGCTGCCCATGAGTATTCCCTCGATCAAAGATCCGGGCTGGACTTAACTCCAGAGGGGCCCCTTTCATTTAAAGATAATCTGGATCTTCAATTTCACATTCGCTTCGATCCGGATCACGAGTCCTACTTCGGCTATGTATACCGCTTAATTATCGGGGATCAGATTATTGATTTAATCCATGGCATCGTTCCCGGGAATCCCAATAATTTTGAACTGATCATTAACCGAAAAACCAGTAAAGTTGCATTTTACATTCCCCTGGAGGAATTAATGCAGGACTGGACCAAACTCAGCTTCGAATTCGATCTCAAGAACAAGCAGATCAGATGCCAGGTCAATGACACAGTCCTTGTTGATGATCTGGAGGGATTCAACGAAAAAAAGGGAATCAGATTAATGTTTGGTGCACATTCCTATGGTAATTTTTCATCCACCGATGTACCATCCATGTTCCTCAGGGATGTTGAGCTTCTTTGCAATGGTCATAAAAATTACAAGTGGCTCCTGAACGAGACTGAAGGAAATATTGTGCATTCAACTCCAAAAGGAAATAATGGAATAGCCATCAATCCCACCTGGGTGCTGAAACGCCACAATACCTGGGAAAGTCAGTTTAATATGGCTATCCAGGGAGAAGCATTGACCACATTTGACCCGCTAAATAGTGAGCTTTACATCCTTTCACAGGACTCGATCTTCATCTTTAACGTGGTAAATAATACCCTGCAAAGCATCCCTCTTTCAAGGCCCTGTGATATGGATGCACCCATGGAATTAATATTCAATCCCCATAACAATATTTTAACCCGATATTCCCTGGACAATAACTTCATCTCCACTTTTGATATTAACAGCAGACAGTGGTCAGATCATGATCCGGGAATTGAGACTGAGAGAGACTACTGGCACCATAACCATGCTATTTCACCCGATGGATTTATTGTTGCTTTTGGAGGTTACGGGCATTTCATTTACAAAAACTCCCTGCGTAAGTGGAATCCGAAAACGATGCGATTTGACAGCATAAATTACAAAGGTGATTTTTTCCCAAGGTACCTGGCAGGAGCAGGATATAACCCTTTTGATAGTGTTTACTATGTCATCGGGGGTTATGGAAGTGAAAGTGGGAAACAATCAGAGAGCCCCGATTACTACCGCGAAATACTAAGGTATTCGCCCAGGGATCAAACATTTACTACCGTGCACAAATTCCAGGATTCAGAGGCTAGTTTTTGCTTTGCAAATTCGCTGGTGTTTGATGAAGACCACAATCTCTATGCCCTCTCTTTTGACAAGTATGAATTCAACAATGAACTTCAGTTGATAAAGATCCCCCTGGACAAACCTGCAGTTCATAATCTTGGAGATCCCATAAAATATAGCTTCCTGGATATTGATTCCCATGCAGACCTTTTTTACAGCAAGGAAAACAACTCGCTGGCAGCAATTACTACTTACACGGCTGATAACCAGACTAAATTATCGGTTCACTCCATTGCATTCCCACCTCAGGAATTTATTATTGCTGAAGCAGAAATCGACAGGTCCAGGCTTCGTATACTGCCGTTTTTTCTTGGCGGGATTATTCTGTTGATTTCGGCCTTAGTGATATACCTCAACAGAAAAAGAAAAAGCAAGACACCAGTAAAAGCAGTTAAAACAGCCAGGGAAACCACGACACCCAAAAGCAAGGAAAACTCCATCATTTTGTTTGGGGGATTCCAGGTAATCGACCGGAACGGGAAAGACATTACTGGTCAGTTTACTCCCTTGCCAAAAAAATTATTCCTGTTCATCCTGCTTCACTCCCTGAGAAACAACAAAGGAGTCTCTTCCGCTATATTGTATGAGACTTTCTGGTTTGACAAATCGGTGGAAAGTGCGCGAAACAACAGGGCTGTGAATATTGTAAAATTAAAATCCCTGCTGGATAACCTGGAGTCTGCTAATATTTCTAAGGAAACGGGCTACTGGAAGTTTGACTTTAACCCGGCCCTGATCACAATCGACTATTTTGAGTATTTGCAAATTGTGCACCAGAAAACGGAACTGAGCAGGGAGGATATTGTCGCCTTGCTTGCAATCATCGAGAGCAGCCCCTTCCTCAATAACACAAACGCGGATTGGCTTGACAACTTCAAATCTGAAATATCAAACGAAATAATCGACACCATCATCAGGTACATGAGTACTTCCAGCGATGATCCTGAATTCATGCTGCATCTCACAAAATGTATTTTCGTCTTTGACGCGGTGAGTGAAGAAGCGCTTAAGCTTCAGTGCAGGTTATTGATCAAGCAAGGAAAACACAGTCTGGCCAAAAGCTCCTACTCGAAATTCGCCAAAGAATACAGGCAACTCTACGATGAAGATTATAGCCTTAGCTTTCACCAGCTTATCGATGAGAAGCACCTCCCGGATGGGGATTAAAAAAACCGGGTTAATGATTCATTAACCCGGTAAATCTAAT
>JAOZLK010000353.1:4505-5369 GCA_029934875.1 Bacteroidales bacterium
CTACTATCAGAACTACTACTACTACTATATCTTTCTTAGAATTAAAACTACATGTGCAATATACATTCCCGTACATAAAAGTTTCTTAATAAAGCATTAATAGCTTCATTAATTTCAGTTTTTTCTATTTCCAGAACACAATTTTTTCAGCACCCATTACAAAGCAAAGGCTTGAACCTGCTTCTATATCAGAATGCAAAATATAAGGTTCTGTGAGCTTTTCACCATTCAGTCGAACTTCCTGAACATAGGGATTATCAATCGACCTGTTCTCAGCTCTTACTGTAAAAACATTTCCCCCTGCCATATCAATCTCTACTTTATCAAAAGAGGGTCGGCCAATGGAGTACCGAACATCGCCCGGACAAATAGGATAAAATCCCATGGAGCTCAGGAGGTACCAGGCCGACATCTGTCCACAATCCTCATTACCGCAAAGTCCGTCGGGTTGATCTGTATAAAACTCATTCAGAATTTCAGAAACAACTTCCTGGGTTCTCCAGGGCTTTTCAACTGAATTAAACATGTAGGCAATATGATGACTCGGCTCATTGCCATGTGCATACTGGCCTATCAGGCCGGTAATATCAGCAGAGGCCTTTTCTCCAAGAACCTCGGAGGAGGTCGTAAACAAGGAGTCAAGCTTCACGCCAAAGGCTTCCTGGCCTCCCATCAACTCAATGAGTCCATCCACATCATGAGGCACATACCAGGTCCACTGCCAGGCATTTCCTTCCACATAAGGCGTATTCCAATGCGATGAATACCTGGGATGAAAAGGTTCATCCCAACTTCCATCCAGTCTTTTCCCACGCATAAAACCGACTTCAGAGTCATAATAAGTTGTATAGCGTTTCGACTTTT
>JAOZLK010000354.1 GCA_029934875.1 Bacteroidales bacterium
CTAAAACCCAAAATCGGAGAACAGGTACTTCAAGGCAGAAAGCCCAAGGCCCGTGACTAAAAAGATCACTACAAACGCGCCAATTTTTTTCTGCGCAAGGAGTTTAGGAATCAACAGATATACAGTAAGGTAGGCGTATCCGAAGAAAAAAACAGCGTTTATCAGCACCACCAGCAAGTGATCCAGGTACCCACCTTCAGCCGGTGATCTATAATAGGCTACCCAGGAAAAAATTAATACCAGGCTTAGAAATAACAGAACATGCCGGAGAATCCTAAAAACCCATCTCTGATCAACAAAAAGTCTCATCACAAATTAAAAATAACCATGCTGCAGATTAAACCCGCTTCTAATCAAGCATCCGCATAAAGCAAATGGTATAAGGGAAGAAACATAAGGTAAAAGCATTTCACTGACATTTTTGAGTCATTGACATCAAATTATTTGCATTTTACTGAAATGATTATAGAAAAGCTGGTAAATTTACTATGTTCATAAAGTCTTGGTAAGACTTGTTTTCGTGTATTTGATTCTATGAACCCAAACTGGTGAATCAGGTTTGTCCCTCTTTCATTGGTGCTAACATATTTTACAAATGAAAACAAGATGCCTCATTGTCGATGATGAACCTCTTGCCAGAGAGCTGATCCGCGGACATATCCTGAAACTTGAGAATTGCGAAGTCGTGGCTGAATGCGACAATGCAATGAAAGCCATGGAAGCCCTTCGCAATCATAACATTGACCTTATGTTCCTGGATATAAAAATGCCCCAGATGACAGGAATTGACTTCCTGAAAACCCTCAGGCGCCCCCCTAAAGTCATTATCACCACTGCTTTCAGTCAATATGCTCTCGATGGCTTCGAGCTTGATGTTGTGGACTATTTGATGAAACCTGTTACTTTCGAAAGGTTCTTCAAGTCAGTAAATAAATATTTTCAGTCCGGACGCGCAGAAACTGTGGAAGTGGATGGAGGTAAGGGTACATCTGAAGATGCATTTATTTATGTCAAGGAGAATAAAAAGGTCATCAAAATATACATGAAGGAGATCCACTTCATAGAGGGTTTAAACGAATACATCCGGATTCACACCGATAACAGACGGGTAGTGGTCAAAAGCAGTCTGCAGGGCATTGAAAGCAAACTCCCCCAGGAACAATTTATCCGGATTCATAAATCTTACATCGTATCCATACCGAGAATCAGGGCCTTCAATGCCACCACCATAGAGCTGGAAAACGCCAAGTTAAGAATTGGACGGAACTATAAGAACCAGGTATTCAGTGCCCTTCACTACAGACAAGATATCTGATGAAAAAAAAGGCAGCCCATATTGAGCTGCCTTTTTTTTGCATTTACTATTTTACTTTCCTAATCCTCCGTACCATCATCCCACCATACGCCGTTGTATGGGGTAACATCGGGTACATTTTCAGGATTTCCGCTGACCTCATTCTGAGGATATGGGAACCTTCTGGGAGTCTCAAATGGATTTGTCATCGTGGGATAACCGGTTCTTCTCCATTCTGCATAAGCCTCAACTGAACCATAGGGCCATAGGTGAATGTATTTCTGCTTATAAATCATTTCCATTGTCAGACTGGCTGCATCCGTCGGGAGCACTTCCGCTTGTGCAATGTACGCTTCAGCTGAAGCTGAATCCACACCCGCCTGAAGCAAGGCTGCATCCAATCCTGCTGAATAAGCTACAAGGGCAGATGACGCATCAGGAGCCGCTTTTCTCAGGTGGCATTCTGCTTCAATAAACTTAAGCTCGGCAAAAGTCATGATGGGTAGAGGAGCAGTAGGGTAGATGACGTGTTCACTCATTCGCGAATAAATCGTACCGGGTTGGTCCTGTACCGCCGTTCCATTTGGAGCCGGTACATATTCACCATTTACCTGGGTAACAAAGAGGGGAATCCTGGGGTCATTCACGCCATCAAGTATATCAAAAAAGGTGACGCTGACAGCATGATGCTTCCTTTCATTCTCTTCCTGGAACCAGGTATTCTCATGACCAAGGTCATTCGACCAATTATCAAAAGTGAAATCATTATCGCTGGATGCAAAACCATTTGCAGCTGCTGCCAGCGCTTTAGCGGCAGAGCCTGTGGCATCCACATTACTTAGACGGTTTTCTGCCCTGGCCTTCAACGAATAGGCAGCCATAATCCATGCATCGGGATCTCCACCATAGATATAGTCCTCGCCTGCAGTAGCACTGATATTCTCCTTCTGCAAATCGGTAATGGCTTCATCCAGTTTTACGACCATGGCCGCATAAATTGATTCCTGGGTATCATACACAGGTTTCCTGATCTCGGCACCCATGGTGGCTTCAGAGTAAGGAATCCGTCCCCATGTATCGGTTGAAGCAAGAAAGGTATAAGCCTGCAAAACTTTAGCAATACCCACGTCGATCCATTTCCCCTCTTCGCTTCCACCTTCCGAACCCTTCTCAACAATAATCTTCAGGTCAGGAAGGAGCCTTGGGTAAATCTGAAAAGCCCAGCTGTTTTCACTGAGTTGTGAGTTAATATTTGCACGCCTGTCGGCATCCCTCATCTGGCCATGTGCACCCGCAGTATGTTCCACAAAAATTGAACTGTACCAGGCCAGAGTGGTTCCGGTAACCCAGTAGGGAGTTGCCGCTGTGCAACCCGACATCAGCATGCTGATGGGCACATCGGTTGGATTGTTTGGATCTGTATCGATCTCATCCATGATCTCATCACTGCACGAAAAAGTGAACAGCATGAGCAGGAGTAAACTGAATATTGAAATGTATCTTTTCATCTTATGGATTGTTTAAAAAGTTAATCTGAGACCACCACCAAAGGACCTGGTATTGGGCAATGAAACATATTCAAACGCGCCGATACCATTTCCTTCTGCTGTACTCGACTCAGGATCGAAATTGGGATAGTCGGTCCACAATGCCAGGTTCCGACCTGTGATGTAGACGGAGATGTTGTTTATAAATGAATTGTTGAACCAGCTTTGAGGCATGTCATAAGAGATCACAACCTCCTTTAGCCTGAGCAATGTCTTATCGAAAATCTTTGCTTCAGCACAATTCCACTCCACTGTACTGTAATAATCTTCGCCCTTCAGGATTTCGATGTCATTATCACCCTCAAGCACCAGGTCTCCGGTTGCAGGATCCACATACCCTTTGGCTGCATCAGGAATGACCACAGGGGTTTCCCTGTCTTCCGTGATCTTGTCGGCTCCATAATTTCTGAGCAAACCGTTCATGCCACTGGAAATAAATCCTCCCCTGGAATAAAAGAGCTGGGCCATAAGTGTGAATCCTTTATATCGAAAAGTATTCGTCAGACCTGCGTCCCAGTCGGGATTCACTTTACCCAGGATTTTCTCATCCCCTTGCAATGGCATGCCATAATATGGATTTTCCTCGCCTGCTATGGTTTGCCTTGAGTCAACAACAACCCTGTCATTTTCATCTCTTAGCCAACCACTTCCAAATATCACCGGGTAGGGATGACCAGCATAAGCAAAGGCCCCTACGCTGTTGAAGTTTTGCCAACCGGTCTGGACCCGTTCGACGCCCGGGGCAAGAGATATCACCATATTCTGGTTCGCCGAAAAATTGCCAAGTATCTCCCATTCAAATCCACTGCTGGTTCTCACAGGTACAATAGATAATACAATCTCATGGCCCTTTGATTCCAGTTCACCTGCATTACGGTACTCCCCACGAAAACCCGAGGAGGATGCAAGGGGAACATTAAAGATCTGGTCGGTAGCATTCACATAATAGTAAGAATAGTCGATTCCCACCCTGTTTTCATAGAACCGAAGGTCGACCCCGAATTCATAAGTGGTTATATTCTGCGGTCTCAGCTGATTTGACAACAGGGTCGATTGCAATGTAAATGCAGGGTACCCCTGGTAAGGAAAGGTGAAATCATTCTGCAGAAAGCCGCTACCCAGACCTTCGTTATCCGTCTTTTCAGTAAACAGGGTCCTGGTTGCATAAAGAGCTCCTGCCTGTCCCATCTGGGAATAAGCGGCGCGAATCTTTCCATAGGGGAGAACATTCTGGTTCTTCAAACCGCCCAATTCGGTAAAGATAAATCCTGCTGAAACCGAGGGGTAAAAATAGGACCTGTTGCCCGAAGGCATATTAGATACTATGTCGTTCCGTCCTGTCACCGTAAGGAAGATCATGGAGGCATAATCTGCTGTTGCACTACCGTAAAATCCAACAACCCTTTGACTGGTCAATTCCTGGAATACGGTCTGTGCTCCTGTGTTGGAGATATGATCAAAGCCACCAATGGTAATATTGGTACCCGTCATGGATTGAGTTTGTGTGGTAATATCATAGAACTCATTCCCAAGAATCACATCCAATCCGAAATCACCAAAATCTTTGGTAATATTTATGGTTAAATTGGAGTTCAGCTCCTGTCTCTGATGCGTATAGTCATCTATCTGGCCACCTGCAGGATCAAACATACCAAACTCAGGGTAGGCTCTTCCAGCTCCACCTGAACCCAGTGAGATCACTTCATGGCCCGTGGTTAGAAACCTGTCAAGTCCGATCCGGTAGTTGATTCGCATCCAATCAAAAGGCTCATAGCTGATGGCTGTGTTTCCGAAGAACCTGTTTGTGATTTCATTGTAAGAGCTATTTGCCAGGGCCCAGTAAGGATTATCCATGGCAAACCGGTAATGATACTGGGTATAGGGATTGGATTCATGATAGTAAGGCTTATTGGTCAAATCATAGGTCCTTGGAGCACTATAAATTGTAAATAGTGGATTAGCCAGGTTACTACCACCTGGAATCTTATCAATATCTACATTTGAAACGTTGGCTGATATCGAGGCAGACCATTTGTCGCTAAGCGCAAAGTTGCCATTAAATTTCATGTTGTTCCTGGTCATACCCGTGGTCTCAATAATCCCTTTCTGATCGGTCCTTCCAAAACCCAGGCTGAAATTAGACCTGTCAGTGGCAGATGAAATATCCACTGAGTTTGTAAAGGTGTAGCCCTTCTGGAAAAAGTCCTCCTGGTTGTCATATATTTTAGGAACCTGGGTGGCCGGAGAACCATCAAAGGTTTCGTAGGGATTATCAAAGTATAGATTCTCCTCCTGGGATTGATAGTTCTGAAGGGTATCGATCCTGGGGCCCCATGAGCCTGAGGACCATAGACCTAACAATCCTCCATTACCCTGGGCATAAGTAGATTGCAACTCTGGTAAACGGCTGATCCTATCTGATGTAAAGTTAGTGTTCAGGGTGACCAGGGTCTTTTTACCCGATGCCCTTGCTGCAGATCCGCTCTTGGTGGTGATCAGAATTACTCCATTAGCAG
>JAOZLK010000026.1:0-9320 GCA_029934875.1 Bacteroidales bacterium
TGGGAGGTGAGCCATGTCTTTATCAACATGATGGACTGTTCCATGTGGATGTAGGCTGCATGCAGATGTAGGCTGCATGTGGATGTAGGCTCTATGCGCATGTAGGATCCATCCAAAAGAAATCAGCGGGTTTTTCTATCTTTGGGAAAACCCGTTTTTTTATGTCCCAGGAGTCCCTTCGAGTCAACTATACAGAAAGAATTTCCCGTTTTCAATCTGCTGCCGATCATCATTCGCGCCTGATGAACTGGCTATCCATCGTGCGCCTGCTTTCCCTTGTAGCCATTGTGTGGTTTATTGTACTGGCAGTGAAGCTGGAGAATCCGCTCTTCTATGCAGGCTCCGGAGCTATGCTCATGCTTTTTCTTTTCCTGGTGAAGCGTTTCAATTTTCAGAAGGACCTGCGAAATCTGAATCTCCGTATTCGCGACCTGAACCAGAAGGAGCTGTCCTGTCTCGGGCACGATTTCCGCGAGTATCCCGACGGAAGTGAATTCGCCAACCCGGGACATGCCTGGTCCCACGACCTGGATATTTTCGGACGTGGTTCGCTGTACCAGTACCTGAACCGTACCTCCACACTCAGGGGCAAAGCTCTGCTGGCAGATGCACTCACCACCGAGCCGCCTGACCCGGAAGCAATCCGCAGCAGACAGCAGGAAATTGCCGATCTGAAGGAACGAATCGATTTCCGGCAGACCTTCACAGCAAGGGGTGAAATGTTCCGGGAGAGTGAGAGAGACCTGCCCGGGATTGAGAAATGGCTCTCCACAGAGGCCTACATCACAAGGCGAAAGTGGCTCTTCTACGTAGCACTGTTCAGCAGTACCATGGCCATTTTGATCATTACATACGCCATCCTGGTTCCGGGAGGAGGCAGTTTACTTCTCCCCCTGCTCCTGTTTAACTTTGCCATGCTTTCCCCTTTCTTTGCCCGCACCAACCAGTACCAGCAATCCATTTCAAAAAAGCACGAAGTGCTGGAAGGATATGCCCTCCTGCTGAAGCTCATCGCAGGAACTCCCTTCGAAAATACCGATCTGAAGGCCAGGGCTGAAAAGGCGAAGGATGGAATGAGGGAGGTTGCAAAACTCTCCAAACTGCTCAATATATTCGACCATAGGCTGAACATGTTGCTGGGCGTCATTTTCAACGGACTCTTCCTTTTCGACTTCATCATGCTCCATCTGCTGGAGCGCTGGAAGCGGAAGAATCACAACAAGATCCTTGATTGGATCCGCATAAGCGGGCAGACCGATGCCATGATCTCACTCTCGGGTTTTGCCTGGAATCATCCCGACTTCATCCTTCCCCGGGTGGAGGTTGAGCAGGAAGCCATGGAACTGAGTGGGCTGGGACATCCCCTGATCCGCCCAGATAAGAGGGTGGACAACGACCTTTCCATCGAAAAGGAGCAGGTGGTCATTATCACGGGAGCCAATATGGCTGGCAAATCAACCTTCCTGAGGGCCCTTGGAATCAATACCGTGCTGGCTTACACCGGTTGCCCCGTTTGCGCCACTAAATTCAGCATGGGCTTCATGGGTCTTTTCTCAAGCATGCGTACCGCCGATTCCCTCGCCGATGATGAATCTTACTTCCTGGCAGAGATTAAAAAACTGCAACGCATTGTAAGCCGGATGGAAGAGGGGCAGCCCTTGCTGATCCTGCTGGATGAGGTACTGAAGGGAACCAATACCACCGATAAGAAACGAGGTTCGGTTGGATTGATCAAGCGATCGCTCCCCTACCCTGTGAAATGCTTCATCGCCACCCACGACCTCTCCCTGGGTGAGCTGGAGAAGGAATTGCCGGGGAAGGTGGTCAACTACTGCTTCGAGAGCTACATCAGGGACCTTAAACTGGATTTTGACTATACCATGCGTAAAGGGATCGCCACAAATATGAATGCCTCATTCCTCATGAAACAGATGGGGATTATGGACTAAACAGGGTAGATGCAGGAGCTCAATCAGGAAATTTCCACAGTTGAAAGAATCATTACAGGCTTCTCGGACCTGGCATGGGGAACCCCGCTGCTGATCCTGCTGCTGGGAGGCGGACTTTTCTTCCTGATCTACTCCAGGCTGCTTCCCTTCAGGTATTTCAGGCATGCCATTGCCATTTTAAGGGGAAAATATGACAATCCCGATGAGCCGGGCCAGATTAACCACTACCAGGCACTTTCCACCGCTCTTGCAGCCACTGTGGGCATGGGAAACATCAGCGGTGTGGCCCTGGCCATTGCCATGGGCGGACCGGGTGCCATTTTCTGGATGTGGGTAAGCGCCCTGCTGGGAGTCACCACCAAGTACTTCACCTGTACCCTGGCGGTCATGTACCGGGGAAGGGATAGCAAGGGTGAATTGCAGGGAGGCCCCATGTACGTGATTGTGGAAGGCCTGGGTAAGAACTGGAAACCCCTGGCCGTCTTTTTCTCCCTGATGGGAATGATAGGGGTCCTTCCCATGTTCCAGGTGAACCAGCTCACCCAGATCGTTCGCGATGTGGTGCTGATTCCCAACGGTGTGGCAGCAGGCTTTGGCACCGACCTGGCCAGCGGATTGGTGGTCAGTGTGCTGGTGGGACTTGTGATTTTTGGCGGTATCAAACGGATAGGAAAGGTCACCGGAAGGATGGTGCCCGTAATGGTGGTCCTCTATGTGCTCTCGGTGCTGATCATCATCTTCACCCAGCCCCAGAAGATCCTTCCAAGTTTTGCCCTGATCTTCACCGATGCCTTCAGCGCAGATTCCATGATGGGAGGAGCCCTGGGAGCGCTCATCATCACCGGGGTACGCAGAGCAGCCTTTTCCAATGAGGCAGGGATCGGAACTGCGCCCATGGCCCACGGGGCGGCCAAAACCAATGAACCGGTGCGGGAGGGACTGGTGGCCATGTTAGGGCCGGTGGTGGATACCATCATTGTGTGTACCATGACAGCCCTGGCCCTGATTATCACAGGTGTATGGAACAACGGGGAGTCGGACGGCATCACCCTTACGGCCGATGCCTTCGAGAGTGCCCTACCGGGGATCGGCGCCTACCTGCTTACCCTCTGCGTCTTTGTATTTTCCATCTCCACCATGCTTTCCTTCCCCTATTACGGAACCAAGTGTTATTCTTTCATTTTCGGGGCCCGGACCAGTGTACTCTACAAGTGGTTTTACATCATCACCATCCCACTGGGGGCAACGGCCACCCTGGGCACCGTGGTGGGCATCTTCGACGGTGCCTATGCCCTGATGGCCTTCCCCACCATGATCTCTGCCCTTTTGTTATCCCCATCGGTGATCAGGGCTTCAAAGGATTATTTCAAGCGATTGAAAGCTTCCTGACTAAACTAATAAAAGAGGTGCGCAATGGATAAAACTAAAGATTGGATACGTTCAAACGGCATCATCCTTGGCTATGCACTGGTCAAGCTGTTGGTCCACCTTCTCACGGCCACCTCCTACGGTTTCCAGCGCGACGCCTACCTCTACCTGGCCCAGTCGAGGCACCTGGACTGGGGCTATTTCAGCACCCCTCCCCTGCTGGCCTTCATTACCAGGATTCACACCTTCATCTGGGGCGACTCCCTGCTGGCCGTAAGGCTGCTGCCGGCCCTGGCAGGTGCAGTCAGTATCTACATCGTGGGATGGCTCATCAGGGAATTAAAGGGAGGACCCAGGGCCCAGGTAATCGGGCTTACAGCCTACCTGCTCTCCCCGGCTTTTCTGCGACCGGCCGTCTTACTGCAACCGGTAATTTTCAACCATCTCTTCTGGCTGCTGGCAGCCGTGATAATCTTCAAAATGATCCGGAAGCAGGATCCCCGAACGATTCTCTGGATGATTCCTGTGCTGGGACTGGGATGGCTCAATAAATACTCAATTATTTTTTACGGCCTGGCACTCATAGCTGCCATGCTCATATCTTCCCACAGGAAGCTGCTCTGGTCAAAGGCGCTGCTAATCACCCTGGCCTGTGGCCTCCTGCTGATCCTGCCCAACCTGCTATGGCAACATGCACATAATTGGCCGGTGATCTCTCACATGGGCGAGCTCCAGGAAAGCCAGCTGGGAAATGTACTGCTGAAAGATTTCCTCCTGGCCCAGATCTTCATGCACATGCCTGCCCTGCCCGTGTGGCTGGGAGGCTTGATCTGGCTGATATTCAACAGGAAACACCGCGAATACAGGATCTTTGCCTGGGCTTTCCTGATCACCCTTCTGCTGATCATCCTGCTCGGGGGAAAGTTCTACTACACCATTGCAGCCTATACCATGCTTGTGGTATTCGGTGCCCTGGCATGGGAACAATGGACCGCCCCTCCCCGGCGCTTCCTTCTTGTGATGCTTATGGGCATGATGCTCCAGATCGGGCTTTATGTCCTACCCTTCAGTCTGCCCGTCTATAAACCTGATCGCATGGTGGAATATGGCCAAAAACAAATCAAACGGGGCATGGACGTGATGCTGAAGTGGGAGGATGGAGAGGTGCATGAGCTGCCCCAGGATTACGCCGACATGGTAGGCTGGGATGAACTTGGAAAAAAAGTATGGGACTTTTACGAGCTTCTACCCGATTCGATCCGGAACAGGACCTGGGTATATGGCGAGTTCTACGGATGTGCCGCAGCAATGGATTATTACCGTCCCGATCCTTCCTACCCCGAGGTATTCAGCTTCAATGATGCATTTATGGAATGGATTCCCCGGAAACCCGACATGGATCACCTCATTTATGTGGGCTATACCGACAGGATAGAACTCTATTTCCAGGAGCTTGTGCTGGTGGGAGAAGTGGAACATCCCCATTTTCGGGAACGCGGACTCCCCATCTATTTCGGATCCCATCCCACCGGGAAATTTTTACTGGACTGGGAAGAGTCATGGCAGGACAGTAAGGGCAGGTTTAGCCGGCAGCACGAGCCATGATTATTGCAACTTCTTTACCGATCTCTGGAGCTGCCGAAAGGAAGCCGGCCTGGCCATGATGGTCTGCTGCTTGTCCAGGAGGAAGAGGGTGGGTGTTGCATAGATCTGGTATTTGGAAGCAAGTCTGCCCTGCCATCCAAGGGGATCGTGGAATGTAATCCAGGGCATGGGCTCCATGGCAATATAATCCTCATAAAGAGCGGCTGAACTATCGATTGAAATGGCCACAAGCTCGAGGCCTATGTTGTTCTCCTCAAGGTACCACTGCTTCAGTTCGGGCATCATCTCCCTGCAATGACTGCAGGTACTTGACCAGAACAGAACCAGGGTAAAGGGCGCTGGCAATTCCGACAGGGTATGTGAGATCCCATCTGCATCCCGAAGCACAAAATCAGGTGCTGTGGCTCCCACCTTCATCTTTCTATATCCCTCCATCCTGGTGCGAACCAGTTCTGCCAGGTCCGATTCGCAGGATTCATCCAGGTAGAAGTCGGCCAGGTAAAGCTGCACCTCTTCCATGCCCAGGTACTGAAAACCCTCCAGCAAAAAATCAAGCACAAAGGTGTAAAGTTCAGGCTGACGGGCCACCTGCAACATGATCTGGTCAAGCGCTTCCATAAAACTTTCCTCCTGCTCCTCCATGGTGAGGGTATCCACGTTGTAAAGAGAGAGATAATCCATGATCCTGTAAGAATATACCGGTGCACGAAGAAGGGCAGGATCCTCTATGGCTGCCACGTCAAAGAAGTGTCGCTTCAGGCTCTCGATGCGTTCTGCATGAGAAAGGTATCCGGGCACAAATGGAGCGCGAAAAGCATTCATAATCCTTGTGGCATATAAGTCGGGATAAAGTACAGAAAGAGAATCCATGAACCACATCCTTCTGCGCTGCAAATCCTCATACCTTTTAACAGACAACAGGTAGAGCTCATCTTCAGTTGCCGCACCGATAAGCCCTCCGTAAACTTCCTTAAGCATCTCTTCATAGGCCAGCTGAAAAGTCATAAACTCAATGTAGACCTGGTTCTCGGTGGAGTTTTCAAAGGAGGGTAAGGGACCCTTCTCATCCACCGAAATATTCAGTGTAAGATCCTCCTGGTTGTAGATGAACTCTACAAAGCTGTTCTCACTTCCCCTGCCCTGGAATTCATCCGGGAAAATGAGACGATAAACACCGGCATGATGCTCTTCCGAGAGAAGAAAAAGGAAGGAGCCTGCAGTACTTTCCATACTGTCGGTCACACTGAAGCGGTCTCCATAGTAAGAGGCCAGGTAAATCTGACCCTTGCCGGAATGCTCAATGCTCCCCTGGATGAGGTAGGGCTGAGCATGGGAAGGAAGCGAAAGGACCATTATAAGGCCCAGTATCCCAACTAAGAGCTTAAGCGTCATATCACTGCATCTTTCCATTCTGTTTGTGAAATTAATAATTAATCCATACCTGAATAGGTAATTCTGTCACTATTCCTCCCGGAAGGAGGTAATAAGCTATCCGAATTCCGGGGAATCACCTACCTTTGTATTATGGATTCGACAAAAAAAGATGATGCACAGTCCTGGATTGGCATCATACGTAAATATAACCAGCCGGACATTCGAAAAAGCACCTTGCAAATCATAAATTCACTGGGGCCCTACCTGATCATGTGGGCAGCGATGTATTACACCCTGGGTATTTCATACTGGATTACCCTGGCTCTTTCCTTACTGGCGGCAGGCTTCCTGGTGCGTATCTTCATCATCTTTCACGACTGTGGACATGGCTCATTTTTTAAATCGGTCCGTGCCAGCAGGATTCTGGGCACCATTATGGGAGCCCTGGTATTCACCCCCTATGACCGCTGGCACCGGAGTCATGCTGCCCACCACAGTACTGTAGGCAACCTTGATAAACGGGGCGACGGCGACGTATGGACCCTTACCTCCGATGAATACCGCGCCAAAAGCCGTGGGCAGAAACTGTTTTACCGCCTCTACAGGAACCCCATCATGCTTTTTATAATCGGGCCCGTAATTCTGTTCACCCTCTGGTTTCGCTTCAACGCCAAAGGCGTCAGTCGCAAAGAGCGCTGGAACCTCTACCTGGTAAACCTGATCGTAGTGGTCTGGAGTGTCGGCCTGAGCCTCCTGATGGGCTGGAAAGCCTTTCTGATGATCCAGGTTCCCATCATCTTTTTTGCCACTTCAGCTGGCTCCTGGCTATTCTATGTTCAGCACCAGTTTGAAGATGTGATCTGGAGTCACAACGAGCAGTGGGACTACATGGAGATGGCCCTGCATGGAAGCTCTTTCCTTAAAACACCCCGCATCATCCAGTGGTTCTCCGGAAATATAGGCTTTCACCACATTCACCACCTGAGTCCGAAAATTCCAAATTATAAGCTGCAGCGCTGCCACGACGAAAATCCAATATTTTCCTCTATCAAGCCCGTGAGCATAGGCAAAGGGCTTCAATCCATGAAGTTCAGGCTGTGGGACGAGAATATGGGCAAACTCATATCATTTCCCTTGTTCAAAAAAGCCTCGGTCTCCTGATGGCGAAAGTTTTGAGCTTTGGAGCATTGAGTTCAGAAAGCTCACCGGCAGCAATTAAATTCTTACTAAATAGCAATCCTAAAAAATCCAACGATGAAAACACTTATCCCCCTCTGCCTTTGTATGACCCTCCTGATTTCCTGTAACACAGGTACAGCTAAAAACAAGGCCCCGGAAGCCGAAGAATGGATCCAGCTTTTTAACGGAAGTGACCTGGAGGGCTGGACCATCAAGATGAACAAACATGCCCTGAATGAGAACTTCAACAACACCTTCCGGGTGGAGAACGGGATGATGGTGACCCGCTACGATGAGTATGAAAAATTTGATGGCGAGTTTGGCCATATTTTCTACAAGACCCCTTACTCACATTATAAGCTCCGGGTAGAATACCGGGTAGTGGGTGAACAGGTTCCTGGCGGCGAAGGATGGGCCTTTAAGAACAGTGGTGTCATGTTCCATGCCCAGTCGCCCGAATCCATGGGAATGGACCAGCCCTTTCCCGTGAGCCTGGAGGCCCAGTTCCTGGGCGGAGGCGAGGAAGGAGACCGACCTACCGGGAACCTTTGTACCCCGGGTACCAATGTGGTCATTGATGGCGAGCTGGTCACCCAACACTGCATCTCATCCACCTCCCCGACCTTCCGTGGCGAGGAGTGGATCACCTTCGAACTCGTGGCCTATGGCGACAGCATCATTTACCACCTTGTCAATGGTGATACAGTACTGACTTATTCTGCACCGGTGATTGGCGGAGGAAGCAAACCCGATGATTACGCTGTAGCCGACGGCACCCCGGTCAAAGGCGGATACATCGCCCTCCAGGCCGAGAGCCATCCCTATGAATTCAGGAAGGTGGAGCTGCTCGACCTGAGTAAGTAGCCCTTATTCGGCAGCCAGTTCATGCTCTTTTTTCAAGCCTGCGATATTTCACGCCTGCGATATTTCAAGCCTGTGATATTTCAACCGTCCGCAGAAATGTCCCGTGGCGGAAAAGCCCAGACCGTCGATGAGGGAATAGAGCCGTGGTGGAAAAGCCCAGACCGTCGATGAGGGAATAGAGCCGTCCCCGGTATGGCTTTGGTTCCCCAGCTTCTGCTCCTCATTAAGCCCAATGCTTTCCCGGGTACTAATAGCTTTGAGAGCTATTAAACACTTCTTTAAATACCAGATCATCCGTGGCATCAATTATGATTGGTCTTTTACTCGTATATGGTACAGGCAGGGCTTATATCGACACTTAGGACGAAAAATTTATTCAAAAAAAGACAATTTTTATCCAGTTATTAACTAATAGGATGTCTATTTGGATATTAAATATCTATCGATAGATATTTAATATCCATAAAAGCACCACATAAGTTAATAAGTAGATATTTTATACCCCCTTTCCCATGAGTCAAGCAGAAATATGTTTGGTTCTACATTTCAGGATGTGGCGAGGGAATTTCAGAATGTGGCGAAGGAATTTCAGGAGGAGGACTGTGTTCGGATCGGAAAAGGATCCGGCAGTTTTGGCTACACAATAACAGCCACTGCTCTTAGCAATGATCTGCAAGCAATGATCTGCAGGCTTACCGTCCCGCTCATGTTCTTTTTCTCGCGGGGAAAGACACATACAAGATAATGGGACACCGGGTAAATCTATCTTCTCCTCGGTGCAGCCGATCTGCCTCCACCCGATGGTGCTCTGGAGGGAGAGGCTGAAGACCTTGATCCCTGGGAGGATGAAGGAGGCCGGCTGTACTGGTAAGAGTTTCTGTTCTGGTTATAATTATTTGACTTTTCTGCTCCCCTGCTCCTTGAATTATAGGAATTATTCAGACTCTGGTTCGGTTGAGCTTGTCTCGTTGAAGGTTGCTG
>JAOZLK010000026.1:9420-16299 GCA_029934875.1 Bacteroidales bacterium
GGTTGCTGACCAGCTGAGGGCCGCGTGTCGCCCGTTGAGGGGCGACTCTCACCGGTTGATGGTCTGGATTCGCCCGTTGAGGGGCGACTCTCACCCGTTGAGGGGCGACTCTCACCTGTGGAGGGTCTGTTGTTATCCACCTTGTTCCAGTTATCCCCGTCCTTTCGGTAAACATTTCCGCTCTTGTCGGTATAGACATTGTTATTCCGGTTGGCAGGCTGAGCTGCCGGTTTTGATCTGTCCGCCGTCCCAACCTGGTTACCTGTTTTAGGATCGTAATGGGTATCCCCGGTGCGCTTTACACCCTGGGAACGGTTCTTATAAACATTATTTGAAGCCCTGTTCTGGGTAGTATAGGGGGTGGGCCTGCCATAATTCGGTTTATTGCCCGCATTGTATCCCGCCCGGTAACCGTGCCGATAGCCAGCCCGGTAACCATGATGATAACCATAGTGGTGTCCATGCCTGTAACCGGCAGGGCCCCAGTATCCATAATAGGGAGCGCCCCAACCCACGGTCATCCATCCGTAAGAAACTCCGAAGGAGAATCCCCATCCGGTGTATGGATTCCATCTTACGCTGTAACCGTAGGTAACCGGCCTGGGATAATAATAAGCACCATACCAGGGTTGGTAATAATAACCTGTCCCGTAGTAGACACAACCATGATAGGCGTAAGAATGTACATACCCCGGCGTATAACCCACATAAACCACCTCAGGAGTTGATTCATATATATACACATACTTCACGTTGTAAACCGGCGATTCAGGTGGTATCTCCTCCACCGATTCGGGCACAACAACACTCACAATCCAAGGTCCTGTAGGAGAATCTGACTCGAACCAGATGGCATTGTCGCAGCAGTAATACCTGTTTTCGATGAGCAGCACCGACTTATCGGTATTGACTGCATATTTCATGTTTGTACCTTCAATAGGCTCAAATTTTGGTTTCCCATCGTAGCTGAACTCAAGTTTAGCCTCTTCCTCAACAAGCTCAGTTGCATATCCATCCTCCCCTGTATCCAGGGCCTCCTCTGCGATCTCCTCCAGCTTTTTTGGCACCTTTTTGGTATACTCCCAATCCGCTGCGTTCTCGGATGTGTACCAGTGTGTTCCTCCATTGATATAGTAGACATCCTTTTTTGTGTCTTTCACAATAAAAAAAGGAGTATTGAGTACCTTTTCGTAATGGGTTTTCTCTATCTCCTGGAAGACGGGATCACCATCCACCAAAATCAGCGCAGTGGGAACTGTGGTAAATATGATCTCCGGGGGAGTATTGTTCAGGCCCTCTGATAAGGCCATGGAGGTTTCAGCCATATCCAGATCTGCAAGCAGTTCATCCAGACCGAATTCCATTTCCCAATTAGGCACCTCACTTTCCAGGTAGGCGCTCAGCTTCTCAATATCTTCTTCTTCGATATCCGGGAACTTTGCGGCAGTCACTTCCATATCCTGCAGCAAAGCCGTTCTCTCATCCCGGTCAGTAGAAATTCTACAATCAAACCACATGGCACCAAACACAGGGCTTGTATACTCCTCATTTGTAATTGATACTGCCGAGCGGGCCTCAAGCCTGATGGCAGTGAGCGACTCTACCTGGGGCTGATAAATGACGATCCTGGTATTGTTCTTTTCAATTTGTTTTGGTCAGTCATTCTGAGCCTGGGCGAAAAGCACAGCAGGGAGCAACAAAATGATGAAAGCTGCCAGCAGCTTTGAGTATGTTTTATGATGCATTGTTATGTGTTTCATTTTGATACAAGTTAGCTATTTTATTGTTGCCTCTAAGCATATCAAATTTGGTTTTTTTCAAAAACGAAAGTGCTCATCTACTGAAAAGATTGCAGATTCAGAATCTTTTAACAAGAGTTTAACATGCTGTTATGATGATACTTATACACGTTATAGCTATCTTGCCAGGACAATCAAACCCTCCACGACCCCGGGAGATTAATCACTTAAGGTCTATGAAAAAAACAGATGAAACAATGGCTGGCTTCAGAGCCCAGCTTACAGGGAAAGTGATTCTTCCCGACGATTCCGCCTACGATGAAGCCAGGACAATCTGGAACGGAATGTTCGATAAGAAACCTGCCATCATTGCCAGGTGTCTGAATGCCGGGGATGTTTCCCATTCGGTCAAATTTGCCCGCGCCAACGAACTCCTGATCGCCGTAAAGGGCGGGGGACATAACTCGGCAGGAAATGCAGTCTGCGATGACGGGATGGTAATCGACCTGTCGCTCATGCAGAAGGTGGATGTGGATGCGGATGCAGAGTCCGATGCAGAGTCGGGGACTGCCAGCGTAGAAGGCGGATGCCTGCTGAGCGCTGTGGATCAGGCCACCCAGGAACATGGCATGGCGGTCTCGGCCGGCATCGTCTCTCACACCGGGGTTGGAGGATTGACCCTTGGGGGAGGATTCGGATGGATCAGCCGCAAGTATGGGCTCACGGTAGATAACCTCTTGTCAGTGGAGATGGTGACTGCCGATGGTAAAATTGTCCGGGCCAGCGAGTCGGAGAATCCCGACCTGTTCTGGGCCGTACGCGGGGGAGGTGGAAACTTTGGCATTGTAACAACTTTCGTGTTCCGGGCAGCCCGCATCGGGAATGAGGTCTACAGCGGCCCTATCGTCAAACGATTTGAGGATCTCAAATCCTACATACAGTTTCACCGGGAGTTTGTAAGGACCATGCCCGACGAAATGACCATCTGGATGGTGGTACGTCATGCCCCACCCCTACCCTTCATCGATGAATCCTCTCATGGCGAACTGGTCATTCTGATCCCATTTGCCTGGCTGGGGGATCCGGCAGAGGGCGAAAAGCTGATCCAGCCCATCAGGGATCAGGGGGAAACCATAGGTGATGCCTCTGGCATGAAGCCTTGGGCCGGATGGCAGTCAGCCTTCGACGGACTGGTTGAGCACGGCGCAAGGAACTACTGGAAGTCACATCATCTGACCGACCTGTCAGACGGCTGTATTGATCAGATTCAACACTTTGCAAAAAGCTTGCCCAGCGCCGAGAGCGAAATTTTCATCCCTCATATGGAAGGAGCCCCCTCCCGCGTGGCACCCGAAGCCACTGCCTTCCCTCACCGGAACACGCCCTTTCTTCTGAACCTGCATACCCGCTGGCGGGAAAAAGAAGATGACAAGGAAGCCATTGCATGGGCAAAGGATTTCCACGATGCCACACGGCCATACAGCCAGGGGGTTTATGTGAATTTTTTAAGTGAAGAGGGAGCCGACAGGGTCAGGGAGGCCTATACCGAGAAGGTGTGGGAGCGGCTAGTGGTAGCCAAGCGTAAATGGGATCCGGAAAATGTGTTCCGCATGAACCAAAATATTGCTCCTTAGTTTCAAATAAGCGATTTAGTTCTCATCTTTGGCTTAAATAGCTGAATAATGGGGAAAATCACCGTAGAGATTGGGCTCTGCATATCATTCCTTTTTTTGTCACTGGACCTGAGTTCGCAGCTTAGCATCAATGAAATTATGGCTTCCAATGCCAGTGTTCATGCCGACCTCGATTTCGGAAGCTATTGTGACTGGATAGAGCTCCATAACAGTGGTGATGAGGACCTTGATCTGAGTGGCTACTTCCTGTCCGATGATGCCACAAACCCGGGCATGTGGGAGTTCCAGTCAGGTACCATACTCTCCGCCCACAGCTACCTGCTTGTCTACGCCGATGGCATAGGATACGGTTTACACAGCAACTTTAAGCTGGCAAAGGAAGGAGAACTCTTGCTGCTTTTCGATCCACAGTCAAAGATCATCGATTCACTTTCCTATCCCCTGCAAAAAACAGATATCTCCTATGGGAGAAGCGGAGACGGGACCCGGCAAAAGGGTTATTTTGAGTCTCCTACCCCTGGAACAGCAAACGGCAATAAGCTTATAATGGGGATCTCAGCAAACCCGGTATTCTCAAGGGCCAGCGGATTCTATGGAACTTACATTTCTTTAAGTCTCTCCTCTGCCGACCCCTTGGCCAGGATCCACTACACCACCAACGGAAGAAGCCCCAAAGAAAGCAATGCCCTCTATACTGGGCCCCTTGAAATCAGGGAAACCACCGTAGTACGGGCAAAAACCTTCACCGACAATATGCTGGAAGGCATGATCGTGACCCAATCCTATTTCATCAACGAGGAGCAGAACCTGCCTGTTGTATCCCTGGCCACAAGTCCGGGTAATTTCTTTAGCGACGAATACGGAATATATGTAGAAGGCAGTGCCGGTAAACCGGGTTACTGTACAGATGTTCCCCACAATGTGAACCAGGACTGGGAACGAGCTGTAAACATCGAATTGATTGAAAAAGACGGAACCCGGGGCCTCAACCAGGTGGCCGGGGTAAAAATATTCGGAGGCTGCTCCCGGGTCCGATACCCCGTGAAATCCCTGGCCTTTTACGCCCGTAAAGAATATGAGACCGATGCCTTTTCCTATCGCCTCTTCCCGGATAAGGAAAACGACAAATATGAAAGCTTCGTCCTGCGTGCATCAGCCGACGATCAGCCCTTTACCCTTTTCAGGGATCCCCTGGCCCATATGCTGGTGAAGGATGTAATTAAGGTGGATATGCAGGCCTATCGCCCGGTGGTGGTCTATATTAACGGGGAATACTGGGGCATACATAACCTGCGTGAGAAAATCAACGAACATTATGCGGAAGACAATTTCGATGTAAATTCCGATTCGGTGGATATGGTGAAAAGAAATCCCGAAAACATTGGTAGTGTCATTTCGGGAAGCGCAGATCACTACAATGCCATGATCGACTACCTGAAGGACAATGACATTAGTCAGGATGCCCACTATGAATATATAAATACCCAGATGGATGTGGATGAGTACCTGAACTACCAGATTATCCAGATCTTTTTCGGGGGACGCGACTGGCCGGGGAACAACATAAAATTCTGGCGAAGCCGGGAAGAACCATACAATCGCTGGCGCTGGGTTTTATACGACCTCGATCATGTGTTCAAAGACTTTTCTTCAGATATAATGGCAGAGGCCACCGATGAGGACTGTGGGTGCACATGGCCCAATCCTCCCTGGTCCACCTACCTCTTCCGGCGATTATTGGAGAATGAGTCTTTTAAAAATGAGTATCAGCAGCGCGTTGCCATTTACTCCACCACCCACTTCTCAAGGGAACGGGTGCATGAGTACATCGACCGGATGCAGGCTGAACTGGCTCCCGAGATACCCAGGCACATCGAACGCTGGGGCGATGCAAAGGTTGATCTTCATGACAATACCTGGATGTCGCCCATTTTCTCTTCTGTGGAAGAGTGGGAAGCCAATGTGGATGTGATGCGTCATTTCACCGACACAAGACATGAACTGGCAGTGAAGCAAATGAACGATTACTTTGGCATAGAAGGCCTTTCTGCCCTTAAGGTCCGGGTGGAACCCGTCGGAAGCGGCAACATAAAAATTGGCAGGACCCTGCTTCCGGGACAGGAATTTTCCGGTGAATTTAGCGATGGTACCCAGATTAAAGCAGTGGGTCTTGCAGGACCCGGTTACCACTTTTCGCATTGGATCAGTCACAATCTCGGGTCCCGTAACAACTCGCTGCTTAGCTCGGGTGACCAATGGAAATACCTGGTATCAAGAGACATGCCGGGAGCCGACTGGATCAGTGCTGTGTATGATGACAGCGATTGGACATCGGGCCCCTCCCAGCTGGGATATGGAGATGGCGACGAGGCAACAGTGCTTGAATACGGTGGGAACCCGGATAATAAAAACATCACCACCTGGTTCAGGAAAAAAGTCCTGATTGAAGATAAAGCCCTTTATGAAGGCTATTCCTTGAAGCTGCTCAGAGACGATGGAGCCCGGGTATATATAAACGGGACCGAGATGATCCGGGATAACATGCAGCGCTGGTCTCTGAGTAGCAGTGCAACAGCCCAGGCGCAGGTAAACGGAAGCGATGAATCCGAATGGCACAGCTTCCGGCTTAACCCGGACATATTCCAAAATGGGGACAACCAGATTGCGGTGGAGATTCACCAGGTCGATCGCAGCAGTTCCGACATCAGCTTTGACCTTGAACTGATGGCACTAAGCCATGAGGAGGGCCCGGCAAGCACGATCCATGAAAAAGAGCTGAACTTTGAAATGACAGAGGGTCGGGATCTCACCGCAGTTATGAGCTCCAACACTGAAGTAATTGACAAGCTGTATATTAATGAGATTGTAGCCAGCAATGCAGACGATATCCGGGACGAAATGGGCGAATATGAAGACTGGATTGAGATCTACAACAGCGGAGACGAGACGGTGGATCTGGCCGGACTGTTCCTCACCGATAAGCTGCAGGGAACGGAACGCTGGACCTTCCCGGCAGACCAGGCTGAAAGCACTTCAGTTCAGGCCAAGGGCTTCATCCTGATTTTTGCCGACAACGAGGTAAAAGAAGGACCTCTGCACACCAATTTCAAACTGAGCAAGGCGGGAGAAGAGGTCGCCCTGCTTCAGAAGATTGGCGAGGATACCCTGGTCATTGATCACCTGGTTTACGGTAGCCAGACCACCGATATAAGTTTTGGACGCTACCCCGACGGGGGACTTATGTTTGAATACATGACCCTCACTACGCCGGCAGGCCCCAACACGATTGGAACAGGGATCGGGGACAAAGACAGCCCACTTCCGAATCCTGAAGAAAGCCTTACAGTTTACCCGGTTCCCACCCATGGTCCGCTTTACATCAGCTTCGGCGAAGAGCTGGCCAGCCGTGACCTGCCGGTCAGACTGGTGGTCTATAATATGAGCGGCAGCGTGGTACACGACTCCAAACACCAATCCTCGTCCCAGATCAGTCTTTCACTGGAAAA
>JAOZLK010000355.1:0-3784 GCA_029934875.1 Bacteroidales bacterium
GTGGTGATGCGCCCTATCCTGAGCTGGCATTTTTAGGAAGCCCCTATGATCTGCGGGGCTATTACCTGGGTCAATACCGCGATCGCTCCATGATCTTCGGTCTGGCCGAATATCGATATCAATTTATGAAAAGAGATGGAACTCTCAGCAGGCACGGAGCTGTTGGCTGGGTTGGAACCGGCAGCATTGCACCGAAAGCCTACGAATTTACTTACTGGCTCCCCAATGCTGGCATAGGTTACCGCTTCGAAGTTCAACCCAGAATGAATGTAAGAGCTGAAATTGGATTTGGGAAGGATACACGCGGCTTCTATTTCAGCTTCAATGAGGCCTTTTAAAAAGCAGTCATCATGGGCATTGGTATCCGTGATCATCCTACAGCACGATCAGGACCTTCTTAAAGTTTAGGTCATCTCCCATGATGCTGAGGAAATAGGATCCCTGGTCAACTTTGAGTAGGATGACCTCTTCACTGCTGTATATTTTTCCATTTTGCAGGGCTTTGCCTGACAGGTCGCTTATCGTGTAATCTAATTCCTTTACCCAGCCAGGAAAAATGATTCTGAAATGCTTTTCCGTTACCGGATTTGGATAGATGCTGATTTCGCCAGGGTTGAGTTCTCCGGTATGGACGGGGTTGGCATCCTGAGTCACTGCAATGGTATGGATACCAAGGCAATATTCGATCCAGACCTCTGCTTCACGTTCCTGATCGCTCAGGTTCTGATCCACATGGATGTAGACAGAATCTCCCGGGTTCACAACACCGGCATCCACAAAACCCTGGTCAGAAGAGACCGTTATATCTCCGTTTGTGGTCACTGGAATTACTATGGTTTGTTCGCTGCTGGTCAGTTGAAGCGCGTTGACATCGCAAATGAAATTACAGGGAGTCCCCTCCTGCGATATTTTTACAAGCGCGGTGTGCCCACATCCCACCACTGTAAAAGATCCGTTCAAATCCTCCAGGCCCGGATTGTCCCGGACCGATACAAGTATGGTATCCTCCAACAGGGTCAAGGTGAAGAATTCCCCGGAAATGTCTCTTATACTATAAGCACCGGAAGCCTGAATCAATATGATTTTTTCTGTCTGAACCTCACTGAAATGCAAGGAATCTTCCGACAGACTTAGTTCACAGGAAGCACTGGCTTCAATGGCCCCGGCATCCCGCTTTCCAATGGGTGCTTTCCCGGCTAAATCGTAGAGGAAGGGACCGTCAGACTGCCATTGATACAGCTCTCCTATGGTGGTTCGGGCATCGAAGAGGTTGCCCCTGGACAAACGGAGGAAATCAACGGTGCCACTGAAATAGGAATTATCTTTGTTCTTTCCGATCAGCATGTCTGTACTGTTTGAAAGAGACATTTCCGCTGCCGGCATCTCCCCGGTCATGGTCCCGTTGGCTGGTACACCGTCCACGAAAAGATTAATACCCGAACTGCGCCTGATCTCTGCCAGAAGATGGTGCCAGCCTCCCTCATTGACTGCAACTGCACTGGAAACACTGATTTTTACCGATCCGTTCTCAAACAAGATAATACGGGCCTGCCCCAGTTCATTGATATCCAACTCGTATCCCACCGATCCGCCATACTTGGATACAATGATCCCGCCTGTATGCCCAGTATCGGATTTGATATAAGCTTCAATGATGAAATCGTTAAGTGCCATGTCCACATTGTTGCTTTTTGTGGCGCTGGATGTTTCATGATCAATACTGCAATAGACGGATGAACCATCAAATTGCAATGCACCCTGTGTCCAGTCTTCCAATATACCTGTCACGAAGTTGCTGTCAGCTACATTGAATGCTGTAAGATGATTCTTTGGCACCTCGTGGTAGGTCTCACGGTCATTAAAGTCTTCCGTCATATAGAAATTATCGGACATGATGATGGTAGAATCCGCAGGGTGCCGGTAGAAATTCCATTCACCCACAACACTGGCCAGCGGGAATGCTGTGAAGAACTTTATTCCTTTATCTATGGCCATGCTGTTGGCCAGTGGGCGGTAATCATCGGCCTCAGCATTAGAGATTGCTGCTTCGCTTTCGTTCCATCCGGTTTGAGTCAGTTGAGACTTGTATCCCTCGAGGGCAAGGGTGAATTCCTCCAGGTCATGGCCCTGGTCCCTATTGGTAAGCGTTGACATGAAGGGGCTGGCAGCGGATACATTGTTACCATAGGATTCAAAAGGAATGTAAAGGGGGTCTATCTCATGTCTGAAAAACCATTGGATCTCCTCACCCACGTTGGCCAGGTAGGTATTATGCCCGTTTAGTGCGAGGGTACCCTTCCATGCATTGAAAAATGTGTTCGTATTATAAGCTGTATTATGAATATAGAGATTGTTATAACCCAGCACCTGCATAATACTTGCAGCATTCCGGTTGTGGGAAACTCCGGTAGCCACATTGTTAAAGACACTGTGTTTGAAAGAACCGTCGAAGTAATAAGCATATCCGATGGATGAGTTGTTATAATGCTTATACCCGGATGCGTTCTTGGACAGGTTATTGTAGCAGTAAACAGGACCTCCCTGCCAGCTTTCAATTCCGCCATAGTCATTGGTCCCGATAAGCGTGTTGGACGCCTTATTCTGGTATATGAATCCCCTGACAAAGGGTACATGGGAATTGTCACTTCCTCCTTTACCCCAGAACATATCAATCCCGTTCCCCCAGGAAACATCAATGATATTTCCGGCCACCTGTCCGTAGTTCACCTGCCCGTAAATGGCAGGGATGGAGCCGTACCAGCGTCCCTGGTGCCGGTAACCGTTGTTGTAGATCTGGTTCCTGAGGATGTGGATATCATCCATGTAGGTGTGATCGCTTGCGAAAACAATGGCCATATCCCCGATATGCCTGAGCTTGTTGTCGCTGACTTTGATGCTGTGGGTATTCACAGCCTGAGAACCCGTATTGTTTACCGAGATCCCACCATTGACGTAATAAAAATCGTTGTGGTGGATCTCTATGTTGCTGCAGATCCCGGTGATCCTGATGGTGGATGCTACATCACTCTGTCCGTAACGAATCGTGTGCGAGGTAGTGAAGCCAAAGGATAGCCCGCTGACCTCAATGTCATGCTTGTTGGCAATGCTTATCAACTTGGTCCTTGTGGCCACCTCAAGAACCGCCGTATTGGGATCAGCTTCTCCTGACATTCTTACGAATAGTCGTTTGGCGATCTCATCATAATAGAACTCACCCGTTGTGTCCA
This sequence comes from Bacteroidales bacterium, assembly GCA_029934875.1. Classification (GTDB taxonomy): domain Bacteria; phylum Bacteroidota; class Bacteroidia; order Bacteroidales. Next base: position 3,228 of record JAOZLK010000355.1, read on the forward strand.
GCAGGAACGGTGTATTTTCAATAAAGTAGTGTGAACCAAGCCCTCCAAAGTTGGTGTTTGCAACACGTACTCTTCGTTTGGCCGGGTCCCATTCCTCCACATCCTGCTTCCAGACTGTACACATCACAATTGCATCTTCCTGGCTGAAAACGGTGGCCCCCCTGTAGTAATCAGGATCCATCTGAACCAGGTTCTGATTGTCTGTCAGGTAAAGTGCTCCATCAGATACAGTTTTGGCTGTCCACTTCCACCAGGTCTTTAAGGGATCATCCGGAGTGTACTGGTAGTTGGGAGAACGAGCCACATGCAGAGGAGTGATCTCATCACCTTTCAATTCACAAACGATTTTAGTGTTAGGCAGCTCCACATCTATATACCATACCTTCTCCGGTTCCGGGATATTCGGAGCCGAAGCAGCATCTGCTTTCATCCACCCACTTTCGATCCGTTCCGAACCGAAGAAGAATGCTTCACCAGAGCCCCATGAAGGATCCGAGGTAAGCCGTATGGGTTCCAGGGGTGAACCTGATGAATTTGCCGTAAGGACACCACGGTAA
>JAOZLK010000355.1:3794-5321 GCA_029934875.1 Bacteroidales bacterium
CTCGTTTGAACACATAAGTGTGGATTCCCAGACATTCTGCTGCAAGATCTTTTGCATTGTCATCCCATGGATGGTGTTTCCAGGGAGTAGTTTTTGACTGGCCATCATTGGAATCATCGCCCCCTTCAAAATCGATGTACCTGACAGAGGGCCCGGATATAAATTCATAAGCTTCGGGCTGCCATTCCATATCACCTCCCGGTTTGATCTTTACCTGCGGACTCTCCCATGCATACCTGTGGTTAGCTGGAATAGACTCAAAGCTTACCGGCAACTCAGATGACAGGGATGACTCGTTGTCAGAAACATCAATGGCTTTCACTGAGAATCCCGCACTGCTTCCGGGCATCTGGTATTGAATTCTCACTGCCAGATCCTTTGCTGACATCAGGTAATACCCGTCTTTGTATATTTCATAGTGATCGATTCCATTTTCATCTTCGGAAGCATCCCAGATCAGGATGAAGCTGCTGAATTCTATCTTCTCCGCCCTCAAACCTGTTGGTGTTGAGGGGGGAGTCAGGTCAGGCCGGTAACCGGTAAGCGTGATATCATCCAGCTGAAAAGGGTGAATGGATGGATCCGTATGTGTGAAGCGGATATTTAAAGTCGCATTGGAGGGTAGTACTTCTGCCAACTGAATATAGGACCAGATCTGGTCATCTGCACAGGGCCAAAAACTGCCCTCCATCAGGGATGCCTTGTCGATTTCCGTCCAGTTCACACTGTCGGAGGAGTATTCAATCTTCGTGTAATTATTGGTCAGCTGACAGGTGCCCCATCCGTTGGAATTGTGATGGATTCCGAAACTTAACCTTACACTGGAATAATCAGCTGTATTATAACGCATCACAAACTCTCTGTTGAATTCACCACTCCAGCTTCCCATATCAACCGCCGCTCCACCCGAGGCGTTTTCATACCCGGTGGAGTTCCCTACATTATACTGGTGAGGATTATCTCCTGCAAACAGGGCATCACTAGTATATAAAGGATAGTCCTCCGGAGCACCTTCCCAAGAGCTGGGCCCAAAGCTTTCCCTTACAATTTGAACCTGCGCATTCATGGGCATCCAATGGAGGGATGCAAGGCATAATATTGTTATGATACTCTTCATGTGAGGATTTTACCTGGTTGAGTTTCAAACTTAAGTAATATCAATGGAAATTATAGCCGCAGCCGGGCTTTATTTTATGTGACCAGCCTGTGGTTGAAGCCTCACATCTTGTGGCGGATTTTGGCAGATTCTGTGGCAGAATTTGTGGCGGAAAACAAAAAAACTCCTGATTTTCAGGAGATTTAGAGTAACTTTATGCAGTCCGTAGGGGAGTGCTGTCACTGATTTGTATATCATGAAAATTTGATCATATCTACTATTTGTAAGAAATATTCGGCTGACCAGATATCAAGGTCTTTGGTTTCTTTCAGAAAAGGTTTTACATCGTCTAATACTCTGGTAATAGACGTTTTTCGTATTCGGTCTTTCAGAAGCTGGATGGTTAATTCCGGAGAGAATTCTTCAGTGCC
>JAOZLK010000356.1:0-2468 GCA_029934875.1 Bacteroidales bacterium
CTGTAATTGAACAGATCAAACAAATTCCCTGGAAAAATCTACACATAATATGGGGTATGGTAAATGACAAGGAGATTGATTCCATCCTGCCCCTGCTTCCCGGGGAAGCAAACTACTACTTCACCCCATCATCGGTACCCAGGACCCTTGACACCCATACACTTCAGACCAAGGCAGCCAGACACGGAATAAGAGGAGAGGCATACGAATCCGTAGCAAAGGCCTACCTCGCGGCGCAGGAAAAGGCAGGAAAAGATGATCTGATTTTCACCGGTGGCAGCACCTTTGTGGTGGCCGATTTGCTGGAATCCCTCGGGTATTGATATTTTCATTTACTTTGCAGCTCAAATGAAAGAGGAACTCAATTACAGAACGATCTGTTTTAATGCCATGGAGGTGATGAAAAGAGCCGCCGCCCACATTCGTGAACAACACGAAAACAGGGGAAACCTGAAGATCGAAGTTAAAGGTGAACATAACTTCGTAACAGAAGTGGATAAGGAGGCTGAGAGGATGCTGGTCACCGGGCTTTCAAACTCATTTCCCCAGGCCGGATTTATCGCCGAGGAGGGCACAAGCACCAAGCGAGGAGAAACCTATAACTGGATCATCGATCCCATCGACGGAACCACCAATTTCATTCACGGTGTTTTCCCCTTTGCCATCAGTGTCGGACTGGCAGAAGGAGATGAAATCGTGGCAGGAATCGTTTATGAATTTGGCCTGAACGAATATTTCTATGCCTGGAAAGGGGGTGGTGCCTGGAGAAATGGAGAACGGATCAATGTGAGTAGCGCATCCACTGTGTCTGAGTCGCTCATTGCCACAGGCTTCCCCTATACCGATTTCAGATTCCTGGAGCAGTTCCTGGAGAGCATTCATTATTTCATGGCCAACTCCCATGGCCTTCGCCGCCTGGGATCAGCAGCAACCGATATTGCCTACGTTGCCTGCGGAAGGTACGATGCATTTTATGAATACGGACTGAACCCATGGGACATCGCAGCAGGTATTCTGCTGGTAAAAGAAGCCGGAGGCAGCGTATCCGATTTCAATGGAGAGGAAAATCCCCTTTTCAGCGAAGATATCATTTGCTCCAACGGACATATTCAGAAAGAGTTCCAGGAGACCACAAAAAAAATCATGCTAAAAAAATGAAGCTTGTCTCCATAGTGATCCTGAACTGGAACGGGAGAACATTTCTGGAGAAGTTTCTGCCCATCCTGATTGAAAACAGCAGGATGGAAGGAGCCGAAATCGTGGTGGCCGACAATGGGTCAAGCGATGATTCCATATCCTTCATGGAGCGGGAGCACCCGGGTATCCGGCTTATCCGTTTTGACAAAAACCATGGCTTCACCGGGGGCTATATCCGTGCCCTGGCACAACTTGACTCAAGCTATTTCCTGCTGCTGAACTCAGATATTGAAGTAACACCCGGGTGGCTGGAGCCGCTGGTCGGCCATATGGAATCTAATCCATCATGCGCTGCCTGCACCCCGAAGATCAAAGATTACAATAAGCAGACCCACTTCGAATATGCCGGTGCGGCGGGTGGATACATTGACCGTTACGGCTATCCCTTTTGTAAGGGCCGCCTTTTCGACGTACTGGAGGAGGATCGCGGCCAGTTCGAACAGGTAAGCGACATCTTCTGGGGATCGGGTGCCTGCCTCCTTGTCAGGACCGAACATTACCTGGCAGTCGGTGGTCTCGACGAGCAGTTTTTTGCTCATATGGAAGAGATCGATCTTTGCTGGAGGCTGAAAAGGGCCGGTTGGTCGGTAAACTACATCCCGGGCTCAAGCGTTTACCACGTAGGGGGCGGAACCCTCGCCAGGGGAAATCCCCGGAAGACCTATCTCAATTTCAGAAACAACCTGCTTCTACTCTATAAAAACCTGCCTGCAAAAAGAAGAAAAAAAATTATCTTCATTCGCATGATTCTTGATGGAATATCTGCAATTAGGTTCCTAATGGGAGCTTCACCGAAAGATTTTGCAGCAGTACTCAGGGCCCACCGGGACTACTATGGGATGAAAAAGAGGTATTTAGGGATAAAAAATAAGAACAAATTGCTGGATAATAACGTTATTGTAAGCGGGATCTACCCGGGGAGTATAGTATCCGGATTTTTCCTTAAAGGCAGAAAGAAATTCGAAGCATTGAAGTGGCTGCCATAGATTGACAGAAGAGACATTTAGAAGATAATGATCATGAAAGACAAAGTTATGCAGGCCTGGGAAGAGATTAAAAACATCCCCCAGATATTAAAGGTGAACAGCCAACGGTTTGGAAACTCAACAGCCATCGACAGTGTGGATGGAACCTCATACAGCTACCAGGAGCTTGACCGCTCAGCCAGGTTCCTGGCATCCATGCTGCACAGCGCTGGTATTGCAAAGGGAAGCAAGGTGGCCATCATTAGTGAGAACACACCCCACTGGACCCTCTCCTTCTTTGGCATT
>JAOZLK010000356.1:2478-5304 GCA_029934875.1 Bacteroidales bacterium
TCCGGGGTTCGGAAATCATTACCATACTTGAACATGCTGAAGCCAGGGCCATCTTCATTTCAGGGAAACTACTCTCCAGGCTCGATGCAGGTGTACCTAAAGAGATTGAAATGGTTATCAACCTGGACAACTTCCAGGTCCTTGATGTGGAGAATGGAAAGATTATTCCTCCGAAAGCTGAAGCCGGGAAACTTGAAAAGTTGAATGCTTCCAACGACAGCTTTCCTGGAGAAGAGAGCTTTTACCAGGCAGAGCCCGACGAGCTGGCCTCCATCATTTATACATCCGGCACCACAGGCCGTTCAAAAGGAGTGATGCTCAGCCACCTGAACATACTCAGCAATGCCAAGCAATCAGGATCAGTCCATGTGGTAACACACGAGGACAGCTTCCTGTCCATGCTACCACTGGCCCACAGCTACGAGTGCACCATTGGCATGGTCGTTCCCCTTCTTAACGGGGCCAAAGTCCACTACATCGAGAAGCCACCTACGGCTGCCTACCTGACACCACTGTTAAAGAAGCTGAAGCCCACCACAATTCTCACCGTACCCCTGATTATGGAGAAAATCTTTGCAGGCAAGATCAAACCCAGCCTGTACGGAAAGCCGGTGATGAGAACACTGATGAAATTCGGCCCCACACGCAGGCTGCTATCAAAGGCCGCATCCAAAAAGCTACAGGAATTTTTTGGTGGCAGGGTTCGTTTCTTCGGAATTGGCGGAGCACCGCTGGCACCGGATGTGGAACGCTTCCTGCTCGACGGCAAGTTTCCCTATGCAATTGGATACGGACTCACTGAGACCTCTCCCATGCTGGCCGGATTCGATCCACAGCATGCCATTTACCGTTCCGTTGGAGAGGTAATGGATGGAGTTACCATAAGAATTGACAATCCCGATCCCGTGACCCATGAGGGAGAGATCGTGGCTCAGGGTTCCAACATCATGAAAGGCTACTACAAGGAGCCCGAAAAGACTGCAGAGGTTTTCACCGACGATGGCTTCTTCCGCACAGGCGACCTGGGATATATAGACGACAAAGGAATCATTTACATCAGGGGAAGATTAAAGAATATGATCCTGGGTGCAAACGGCGAAAACATCTACCCCGAGGAGATCGAAGCGGTCATCAACAAAGAGGATATTGTAAGCGAATCTCTGGTAATGGAAGTGAAGGGTAAACTAGTTGCAATGGTACACCTGAAGGTTGAAGTCATGGAAGAGCGTTTCAAGCACCTGCAGGAAAATGCGGCGGACTTCCAGCAGCAAATGCAGGAAAAAACCGACGAGGTACTGGCCGAGCTCATGGTCCAGGTGAACCAGCATGTGGCCCGCAACTCCAAACTTCAGTTGATGATTCTGCAGGTACAACCCTTCGAGAAAACCCCGACCCAGAAAATCAAGCGCTTCGTCTACCAGCAGCTGGCCGGATAAGGAAGATCAAGCCGCTTGTGCATATACCTGCTCTGGTCTCTGAAAGCCCAAGGACTGCTTTTGCATTGACAATTTACGACCTAACTCTATGCAGCTCTATTGGAAGAACTGATTGGAAGTAAAGGAAATCTTTATCTGTGGTAAAAATTGGCATCCGAAGGCGAGTCGAAATTGCACAAAGCAAGAAATCAGTATTTGAACCCTGGATGCCATTTTTCCGAGCTGTGTTAAAATACTCGGCCGCCAATTCGTAATCTTCTGTTTCTATAGAGAGATCCTTGAAAGCCCTAAGATGCTTTTTAAGAACTCTATATTGTTTTTCTGATTTGATTCCATTGAGAAGTTCTTGACGAACAGGACCAATGAGTTGAGCACGGACCTCTTTTATAAGCTCCTCAAGTTCTTCAACATGTTTGTTTTCAACGTTTTTACTTCTCCTTAACGCTAAGGACCAAACACTTGTGTCAACTATAACTTTCATTTTACTGCTCGCTGTTTTTTGTAATCATAGTCCTGATCGTAGTCTATCGAATGGAAAATTCGTAGAATTTCAGATTGTTTCCTGCGCTGAATATACTCCTTTAAGGCCTCTGTAACAGCTCCTTTTTTTGTCCGGTGTTTACCAAGCAATTTAGCTTCTTCAATAAGCCCATCTTCGATAGCGAGATTTGTTGCCATGTGTGATTTTCTTTATAATTTCTACACACAAAAATAATACTTCCTGTGTGTAAATCAAAGACAAGTAGCTACTATATTTTCACATAACATATGTCAAGTACATAGCATGTACATAAAATATAGAGCTTGTTCGAAAGAAGAACTACAATGAAATACCTGCGAGAACTCGAAAAGATTGAGGTCTTAAAGGCTGTTCCTAAATGATTCTCCAGCTAAACGCTGGAAAGCAGGTTATCCAGGTTCTCAAACCTTTTCTGGTAATCATCAATGGAACGCTGGATAATGTCCATGGCCTCCTCACGGCCATATATATGTGTGATTTCCACATCGGCCGGATTCCCGGGCAGATCCTTGTAGGTAAGAAAATAGTGACGCAGGCGATTGACCACCTTTTCGGGCAAATCCGATACATCGCGGTAATCCTCATACAGGGCATCATTATTCATCACGGCAATCAGCTTATCATCCGCCTGGTTATTATCAATCATCCTGAATCCACCGATTGGCCTGGCCCTTACCAGGATGTCGCCATGCGAAATCTCCTTCTCGGTGAGCACACAAATATCCACCGGGTCGGCATCTCCAACAATCTTATCATTTCCGGTTTTCTCCCGGCTCAGCTCCGCAACCCTTTCGCCGCTGAAAGTCTGGGGAATAAACCCGTAGAGCGCCGGAACAGAATTAGAATACTTCTGCGGCCTGTCGATCTTCA
>JAOZLK010000357.1 GCA_029934875.1 Bacteroidales bacterium
TTTCTTATCTTCAAGAATCACAAGTTGGTTCCCAATTGCCCCTCCAATGGTAAGGCTTACTAACCCTGCCATTTCCCGCTTGAAATACTCCTGGTTCTGACCGTCAAATACACGTATGAATCCTGGCTCTCCGGATGAGATTAGCAAATCCTGAAGAGGTGAAAATTCCCGATCGCTTGGATCCGGGTCCATTGTAAGCAGGGGACCACTGCCCATAGGCCCCTCGGTACGAAGCCACTCAATGGCTGCAGAGGCAGGCATGCTTCCAACGGCTGCCACCCCACCCATGATTGTAAATTTCTTCAGAAAATCGCGTCGCTTTTCCGGGTTAATGAAAGACATCTGGTCTGGTTTTGGTTTTGGTTTTATCCCAAAGATAACATGATTAATTTCGTTTTTAATGGGAGAGGCACTACTAGAAATTAAGAATATCACGTGGGTCCACCATCCTTCAAACCCCGGATTACCTCAGAAAGGTCGTCCATAAAATACTCACAGGCCTGTATATTCTGCGGCGTATCCTTTTCCCGGGTCTGGGAAAACTTGTACACGCCGCTAACCCCTTCCAGATCTGTTAAAATATAGATTTTCTTTTGCGCTGACACCGAAGTGACTGCCACGATTAATAACAATATGAGTACCGGATATTTCATAACTCTTCATTTTATAAATGAATAATAAATCCTACTTTCAATCAAATTTACTATAAAACACATTAGCAATAAAAATATGCTATCATGACAATAAACTCAAGAAGAGACTTTATTAAAAAAACGACCGCAGCTTCGGCAGTTCTCTCTGTAGGAGGCATTCTACCCGCTTTCAGTGCAAAAAGCTATGGTCGCATCATGGGCTCCAATGAAAGAATCGGGGTATCGGTGATGGGCGTAAATTCAAGAGGGAAAGCACTCGCTTCAAATTTTGCACAGCAGAAAGATTGTGATGTACTCCATATTTGTGATGTGGATAGCAGGGCAATTATAGCATGTCAAAAAGAATTAGAGACAGCCCAGGAGATAAAAACCAAAGGGTTCCGTGATTTCAGGGAATCGATGCAAGACCAGGACATCGATGCAATGGTCATTGCTGCTCCCGATCACTGGCATGCTCCTGCAGCCCTGTTAGCCATGCAGGCAGGGAAACATGTCTATCTGGAAAAACCCAGTAGTCATAACCCCCGGGAAGGTGAAATTCTTATAGAAGCAGCAGCCAAATATGGTAAGGCGGTACAATTGGGCAACCAACGGCGGTCATTTCCCAATGTGATACAGGGTATGCAGGAATTAAAAGACGGGATCATTGGTCGTGCTTATTTTGGAAAGGGTTGGTATGCAAATAACAGGGGTCCGATTGGGACAGGAACAGAGACCCCGGTACCGGAGTGGCTCGATTGGGATCTCTGGCAGGGCCCTGCTCCCAGGATGGTATACAAAGATAACCTGGTTCACTATAACTGGCACTGGTTCTGGCATTGGGGCACGGGCGAAGCATTGAATAATGGCACCCATATGATTGATCTCCTGCGATGGGGTCTAGAAGTAGAGTATCCTAAGAAAGTGAGCTCAAACGGGGGAAGATACCGGTATCAGGATGATTGGGAAACACCGGACACTCAGGTAATAAATCTCGATTTTCCTGAGGGTGTTACGATGACCTGGGAAGGAAGAAGTTGTAATGGAAAGCCCACTGAAGGAAGTGGAGCCGGGGTGATTATTTATGCAGAAAAAGGCAGTATACTATTTCCAGGAGGCAATAACTATACCATTTACGATCTTGATAATAAGCTTGTAAAAGAAGTGAAAGTGGAACAAAAAATGGATACAGGAAACCTGGTTAGTCCTTTTAATATTCTGGATGCCATGCACATTAATAATTTCTTTGACGGGATCAGGAATGGAAGTAACAGGCTCAATGCAGATATTGAATCCGGACATAAAAGCACTTTGCTTGTGCAACTAGGCAACATTGCTCAGCGTGTGGGACATTCTCTTGAAATTGATCCAAAAACCGGTCATATATTAAAAGATAAAGAAGCAATGAAATACTGGTACCGAAGCTATGAAAAAGGCTGGGAAATGAAACTTTAGTATGTCAAGGAAAAAAATTACATATGAAATCCAGAAGATCATTTATCAAAAACATGGGCAAAGGAGCCGCATTGTCTACGGTTGCACTTTCTCCAGGCACTGCTTTTGCATCACAATTATTTTCGGAGCCTGACCAAAAGGCAAAACAAATCCAGATCGGGATAATCGGAGCTGAAAATTCTCATACAATTGGCTTTGGCAAAATGTTTAATGTGGAGAAAAAGTTTCCCGGAGTGGAAGTAAAATATGTATGGGGTGAAACCGATGAGTTTGCCAGTAATGCTGCCTCTAAAGGGAGTATCCCCAATATTGTAAAAGATCCCAAAGAGATGTTGGGGAAAATTGATGCACTGATTGTCGATCACCGGCATGCAAAATATCACCTCAAAGCTGCAATCCCCTTTATTAAAGCTGGTATTCCAACATTTATCGACAAGCCATTTTGTTACCGGGCGGCAGAAGGGAAAGAATTTCTGGAACTGGCCCGAAAGCTGGGGACACCAGTAACTTCTTACAGCTCAATTGCTCATAGCAATGCTACTTATGATATAAAAAAGCAATTGGAATCCATGGAGATAATCAATCAGGTAGTAAGGTACGGCCCCCTGGATATGGATTCGAAATATGGCGGGATATTTTTCTATGGTGTACATCTGGTACAGCCCCTGATGAATATGTTTGGTGAAGATATAGAAAGGGTGAGGGTCACAAGAAACGGGCAGAATGGAAGCGCTAACCTGGTATTTTCAAGTGGCTTGTTTGCAACCCTGATTTTTAAGAATCTTGCATATGACTGGGAAACATTTGTGGAGACAAAAGAAGGCCTGGTTGAACTCAAATCCCGCGTGGAGGAAAGCGATCCTGCAATAAATTATGTGGATATGGTTCATATGTTCCGAACCGGAAAAGAACCCCGCTCCCACCAAAGTATCTTGAATTGTGTTTCGGTACTTGAAGCCTTAGAAAAATCCGTTGCCAGTCAGAACTGGGAAAAGGTATTATCTTACTCATTACAAAGAACTAGTTAAATAAGAGGAAAATGGGAACAACTAATATTTCAAGAAGGCAATTTGCCATCCGCTTAGCAGGCACAACAGCCGGCATTGCCACATTCGGAAGCACCCTGGGTATGGCAGCAAAAAGTTATTCGCAGATCATTGGAGCAAATGAAAGGATCAATATTGGCGTAATTGGTTGCGGTAGTATGGCAAATGCCCATATGGAGGCTTTATTGCAAATGAAACAATCAGATAATGTTGAGATTACCGCAGTCTGTGATGTATATTCAAACCGCTTAGACAGGGCCAAAGAATTAACAAAAGCAAAAGCATACAAAAATTATCAGGAAATTCTGAAAAATAAAGATATCGATTATGTGCTCATCGCCACACCCGAACACTGGCATTACCAAATGACCCTGGATACAATTGATGCAGGGAAACACATCTATGTTGAAAAGCCGATGACGCATACCATTGAACAAGCCAAAGACATTGTTGCGAAAGTTGCATTGGCCAAATTGAAATTGCAAGTAGGAGTGCAGGGCATGTCAGATGATTCGTATGAAACCGCGCATAAAATGATTCAGGAGGGTGCTCTTGGGAAGGTGGTCATGGCACACATCGATTATTCCAGGAATTATCCTGGTGATTTCTGGACCAAAAAAATCGATCCTGATGTCAAACCTGGGATAAATCTTGATTGGGAAGCATGGCTCGGTCCAGCACCAAAAATACCCTGGGATCCCAAAAGGTATTTTGAATGGAGACGATACTGGGATTATTCAGGAGGGATTGCTACAGATCTTTTTATTCACCGGGTCACAAGAATCATTAAATCGGTGGGCTTAAGTTTTCCGGATTATGTAGTAGCGACCGGTGGTAAATGGAATTTTGTGGAAAGTGTTGCTGAGATACCTGATACCTTTAACATGATGCTGGATTATCCGGAAAAAACCACGGTTATGCTGGTTTCATCACTGGCAAATGATACACCGATCCGGCACGTCATCAGAGGACACAAAGCAACGCTGGAATTTACCAGAGAAGGTTTCACCATCACACCACAAGAAACATCAAACCAGGACGCTATCAGCAGCACAGGTGAAGATATTGGAGGTTCAGGACTTTTCACCCATCAAAAGACAGGTGCTGAGGATATTACTTTACATCACCGGAATTTACAAAATGCAATCAGGAAAAACGAAGCCTTAAAATGCGACCAGACCCTTGGCTTTTATGGTGTCGTAGCATGTATGATGGGTGTCCAGTCCTTACGTCACAGGAAATACCTCAAATGGGACCCACAAAATAAAACGGTCATAGAAAACTGAAAAATTGGAAAGCAATCAAGGGTATACAGTAAAGGTCAAACAGGAAATATCACTCTAACCCTTGGAAATATCACAAATATCGAATTTCTAACCTATGTAAAATAAACGCCGTCTTTGTTTCTAACCCTTGGATAATTGATTTATATTTACCTAAATGTATATTAAACGAAATATTGATAACTATTTGCTTCAATGGAAAACCGAAACAAAAAGAAAGCCATTGTTATTACGAGGTGCAAGACAAGTAGGCAAGTCTTCTTCTGTAAAAGAGTTTGCTAAAGGCTTTGAGTATTTTCTGGAAATCAATTTTGAAGAAGACAAAAAAGTTCATGAAATATTTGATGGTAATTTGTCGCCAAAACAAATTTGCAGAGACCTATCGTTAATGTATGATGTTTCGATTATACCAGGACAAACTCTGATTTTTTTTGATGAAATACAATCTTGCATTCCTGCTATTTTGTCACTTCGCTTTTTTTACGAAAAAATGCCAGAACAACACCTTGTTGCTGCTGGCTCCTTGCTTGAGTTTGCATTGCAGGAACTACCGTCTTTTGGTGTGGGACGTATTCGCTCTTTATTTGTATATCCACTTTCATTCGATGAGTTTCTTAGTGCATTAGGGAATAAAAGTTTATTGCAAGCCAAAACAGAAGCATCAGAACTGTTACCATTATCCAAACCTGTTCACAATAGAATAATCGCATTATTCAAAGAGTTTTTGATTATCGGTGGAATGCCAGAGGTTGTAGCAAACTACATAGAGACAAATGATGTGAGACAATGCCAAAGAGTATTGGATGATCTTATCATCTCATTACAAGCAGATTTTGCAAAATATAAGAAAAGAATACCATCTCTGCGAATCAGAAAAG
>JAOZLK010000358.1 GCA_029934875.1 Bacteroidales bacterium
GATCCGGGCTATGTTCCTGACGATCCCGAGTCGAACAACGATAAACGAGTTTATGCCGATATCCCCGGAATGAATGCCAGGCATATGGGTGTGGAGGTGGACTTCATTTATAAAGTACTGCATAATCTTGATTTTCAAGGAACTGTTTCAGTGGGTGACTGGATCTGGGACTCCTATATTGAAGATCTGCAATTTTACCTCAACGAAGGAGATTATATCAATGAGCCCGTGCAAAAGATCATCGATTTTGATGCCAGGGGGATCCATGTGGGTGATGCTGCCCAGGTTCAGATGGGGTCCAGCCTCCGCTACGAGCCCATCGAAAGGCTATACCTGAATTTAAGGCAAACCTACTTCACAAAGTACTACTCCAGCTTTACCCCTGAGGCAACCACCAATGCTGAAGGAAATGTGCAGGACTCATGGAAGATGCCGGGATTCAATCTTTTTGATTTACATGCAGGATATGGTTTCAACCTGAAGTCTGCTAAAAAGCTGAGATTTGACCTGCGATTTTCGATGCTGAACATTTTAAATACCACTTACATCTGGGATGCAACTAACAACGATCCCTACAGCCCCTATTCCGAATTCCAGTCCTTTGATGCAAAATCGGCTACTGTATTTTTTGGAATGGGCCGAAGGTTTAACACCTCACTCAGGATTACATTTTAAGAACTAAAATAAACAGAAGATGATAAGAATCGCATTCACATTCCTACTGATAGCCAGTGTTGTACTTCCCGCAAGTGCCCAGGCAGAATCCATTAAAAGCGCCAAAGAAAAGGGAGTAGGCGCGACAATAACTGTTTCAGGAGTGGTAATTAATGGTGATGAACTTGGAGTCATCAGGTATATCCAGGATCCCACTGCCGGGCTGGCCATCTATGATCCTGATAAAATGGGCCATACCAAGCTGGGTGACAGCATCACCGTTACAGGCACCCTGGTTGACTACAACAACCTCCTGGAGATGCAGCCCGTTGCATCGGTGGTGGTGGAGAAAGAGGGTGCACAGCTGCCCGATCCTATCATCCTTTCTCCTTCTCAACTGGGAGAAGAGTATGAGGGAATGCTTGTGGGTATTGAATCGGCCATCTTCGATAAGGCTGGTGAAACCTTTGTCTCGAAAACCAACTATGATTTTTCATCAGCAGGTGAAAGTGGGGTGATCAGGATCTCGGATGATGCCTCTCCATTTATAGGAAAGGTGATCCCTTCAGGTGAATCTGATCTTACCGGCATACTGTCACAATACTTCGACACTTATCAGATACTTGTTCGCGAAGAGGGGGATATAGCCTCGTCCAGCACCATCAATTTTGTAACTCCTCCCCTGCTAAGTAATCTTACAAAAAGCGGATTTACCCTGCAGTGGGAGACAGATCTGGAAGGCTCGACCGAGATGCTCTACGGTAACACTCCTGCATTTGAACTGGGCAGGCTTTTTACTCCTGGTGAGGGCACCTCGCATGAGGTATCGCTGTCAGGCGCAAGTCCCAGTGAACTATTCTACGTTCTGCCTTTTTCAGTGAGCGGAAATGATACGGCGAAGGTTAGCACCCAGATCTACATCACCCAATCAAATTCCGGTGGTGATATGAAAGCCTTCTTTAACCGGCCCGTGGATCATACGGTCTCCACGGGAACTGATGCGCTCTACCTGGATCATGCCATTGATGACACGCTGATCAGCTATATTGGCAGGGCCAAAGCATCCATCGATTTTACTGCCTACAACTTCAGCAACGAAGGCATCTCTAACATTGCAGATGCATTGAACGCTGCCCACGACAGGGGTGTTGTTGTGAGAGTGGTCTACGATGTTAACCAGGCTAATTTTGGCACCGACGAGCTGGACCCTGCCATTGGCAAGATGGCCAGCCCCGTCAGTGAATATCCGATCACCGGAATCATGCACAACAAATTCATTGTTTTTGATGCGCTTTCAGATAACCACGACGATCCCATCGTATGGACCGGCTCCACAAACTTTACTGCCGGACAGATAAATATTGACCCGAACAACGTGGTTGTTATACAGGACAAAAGCCTGGCCATTGCCCATCGCATGGAGTTTAATGAAATGTTTGGGTCAGAAGGGCCCCAGCCCGATGCCGGAGCATCCCTGTTCGGGCCTTATAAAACAAATAATACTCCCCATGAATTCATCATTGGAGGCCATCGTGTGGAAAGTTATTTCAGTCCATCGGACAACACTCATTCAAAAATCCTGGGAACCCTTAAAACAGCCGACACGGACCTTTCGGTCGGCACTATGCTAATCACCAAGAGCGACCTGGCCTATTCTATCAGGGATAGTCATGAAGCCGGTGTTTACACCCAGGTCCTGGTAAAGGACGAAGCTTCATGTACTGAAACAGTTGTAAACACGCTCAGAAATTCCCTGCAGGACAAATTCCGGGTAAGTGGTGAGGCTGGTATCATGCACCACAAATATGCCATCGTGGACCAGTCCGATGCATCTGCGGACCCCCTGGTCATAACAGGCAGTCATAACTGGAGTAACTCGGCTCAGTTCCGTAACGATGAAAATACCCTGATTATCCACAACCAGGATCTGGCAAATCAATATTACCAGGAGTTTGTAAACCGATTTAAGGCAGGGCTATTGCTGGTGGATGCCCCTGTTTGCAATCCGGATTTTGTCACCATGTCCGGTGGAACTTCATTCCGCTATGACGTTCTTTATAATGATGAAATTCCCGGACCTGTGCTTCTGGAAATCAATAAACAACCCACAAACGGCACAGCTACTGTTAGAGACGACCAGACGGTCACCTATATTCCCAACAGTGGTTTTAACCAGCAGGTCGACACGGTTTACTATAAGGTAAGCATGCAATCGAATCTGAACATCAGCGACTCCAGTATGATGGTCATCTTTGTGAACCTTCCTGTGGGCATAGATGCATCACTCTTTGGTCTGGGTGCCTCCATCTACCCGAATCCCACCAGGGGAGAGCTGACCATCCTATCGGATCCGGCCATGAATATTACTGGTTTAGTAGTGTATGACCTGACCGGTAAAAAGGTATTCGAAGAAAAGGGAATTTCAGCTCCGGACGGTCGTATCGTAATCCGAATGGATGCATTTGAGGACGGATACTATTTTGTGAATTTGGAGGGAGAAGGCGGAACCCGGTCAGTTTTACCGGTCGTACTTCAGAGATAGCATTATTTCATATTTTTAAAGAATATGAAAAGAAGAAAATTCGTTAAGCAAGCTTCTGCGGCTGCAATGCTTACTTCCCTGGCTCCGGTAGGCAGCCTGGCTCTCCCTGGCTTGCCTCCGGCAGATATGAAACAGCATATCTGTATTTTCTCCAAGCACCTCCAATGGCTTGGGTATAGCGATATGGCCCGCTTTGCTTCTGAGATAGGATTCACGGGAATCGATCTGACCGTAAGAAAGGGAGGGCATGTTCTTCCTGAAAGGGTCAAAAAGGACCTTCCCCTGGCCGTCGAACAAATCAGGGCCGAGGGCCTTGAGGTTCCCATGATTACCACGGGGATCATTGATCCGGGAGACCCTCTGACCAGGGATATCCTGGAGACAGCAGGAAAACTGGGCATCGGGCTTTACAGGCCGGGATGGTTCAGGTATGAAAAAGGCAAACCTGTAACGGACGTCGTGATGGAGGCCAGAAGTCAGATGAGTAAGCTGCAGGAAATCAATCGGGAAAACAATATTGCTGCATCCTACCAGAATCATGCAGGGCTCTTTGTGGGCAGTTCAGGCTGGGATCTGCTGAAGATGATTGACGGCCTGGACCCGAAATGGACAGGGGTTCAGTTCGACATCAGGCATGCCATAGTTGAGGGTCCGAAGAGCTGGCCAGTATTTCTGGAGATTCTGAGCCCCTACATTAACAGCCTTGATATTAAGGATTTCACCTGGAATACAGATGGTGATGCTGAAGTGCTCAATGTGCCCCTCGGTAAAGGGGAAGTTCCTTTCAAAGACTACCTGGGGGAATTAAGCAGCCTGGGGATTTCTGCCGATTTCTCCATCCATTACGAGTATCCCCTGGGTGGTGCCGAACACGGGGCCGGTGAATTGAGTATCACAAGAGAACAATTTAAGGAACAGGTAGGGGCAGACCTAAGCTACTTTACCAGTCTATATGCTCATCAATAAATGCGATGAAGCTCCTGGCCATATCCTCCTGTTCACCAATTGTTGGATGACCGGGGCTATCCTTAAAGGGTACAAAATGGGTATATATCCGATTATCGTTTAGCTGGGATATGGCCCTGGTGACATATTCAGGCCAGGGTGATCCCTCCCTCGTGGCATCCATATTCCCCAATGCACAAATGATGTGCGCTTCCGGGTAGTGCTTCCGTATATTTACCACAAACTGCCGATAGGCCTCAACGATGAGAGTCTCGTCAGGAGCTACATCTCCAAAACGCGCCTGAAATTCTTCGTGATCCGGTATGTGAACCAACCACGAATCATTCTGCATCAGATTGATGACGACAATATCGGGCTGGTAGAGCGAGAAATTCCACGTACTTATGGAATCCTCGGGATTTATACGGTCGTATATTTCGGGCATGATTACAGGGAACCAGCTTATTTGTACTCCAATGCCGCTTTTGCATATGCACCGGTACTCTGCATTGTAATGTCTGGCAAGTATTGCTGAGTAACTCAGGTAATTATTGGTAAAGGTACTGTCTGGTGAGTCCTCACCCGAAAAATCCTCTACGGCATAACCCGCAGTGATGGAATTCCCATAAAACTCAATCTTCCGTTTTTTGGCAGGTGATTTTGGTTTTGCTTTTGCCTTCCCTCCTATCCTGAACCCGTAAAACTCACCCGTCCCCCGGTCCCACTCGGTCCGTTTAAAGAGCTCCACCGAATGCAGACCTGGAGATAAGCCTGACGCGAGCATATAGTATTGCTTCAGGGTATCTGGTCTGAGGATGAAAACCGGGGCGTCATCAATTATGACATTGTAATAGTTATCGCCTCTGCTCTCCCTGATCAGGGCCTCGATTGATTCTCCCTGGAAATTGATCTTTATGGAAGTACCAGACCAGTATAACTCGGCTGCATCGATCCTGGCAGTATCAATCCGGCCTTCATAGGCGATGCGGGGATCTGAATAGGCCAGATAAATCTCATTTTCTCCCCTGCAGGCACTGACAGCAAGCAGGCTGATCAAAATGAAGATTGTGGGGCTGGTTCTTTTCATAATAAACAAAAAATTCAGTTGGTCCGATAAATGTATACATTCAACTCCACCCAACAAAAACCGC
>JAOZLK010000359.1 GCA_029934875.1 Bacteroidales bacterium
TTGTAAATACTAAGGTTAAACATAATTATTAAAAACCAAATGCCTGGAGAGAAAATTGTCAATAATTACGGAGTAATTCAGGCACCTGATTTTCCAATTGTTCCCTTTATTGAGGGGGACGGAACCGGACCCGATATTTGGGCTGCCGCTGTGCGGGTAATTGATGCCGCTGTGGAAAAAGCTTATGCTGGCAAAAAGAAAATTATATGGAAAGAAGTCCTGGCAGGAGAGAAGGCTTTTGATGCAACAGGGAAGTGGTTACCCGAGGAGACCCTGGATGTCATTCATGAGCACCTTGTGGCTATAAAAGGGCCGCTAACCACACCTGTTGGTGGAGGCATACGCTCCCTGAATGTGGCCTTGAGGCAGATCCTCGACCTCTATGTTTGCCTTCGTCCGGTCAAATATTATAAGGGAGTGCCTTCGCCGGTAAAGGATCCTTCTACAACTGATATGGTAATATTCCGTGAGAATTCTGAAGACATCTACGCTGGTATCGAATGGATGACCGGTAGCCCTGAAGGGGAGAAAATCAAGAAATTCCTGATCGACGAAATGGGAGTCTCTACCATCAGGTTTCCTGAAAGTGCTTCCATCGGAATCAAGCCCATTTCCAAAGAGGGTACTTCCCGCCTGGTACGTGGGGCTATTCAGTATGCTTTCAGGGAAAAACTGCCTTCTGTAAGCATTGTTCACAAAGGCAATATCATGAAATATACCGAAGGACAATTTAAGCAATGGGGATATGAACTTGCCGAGGCTGAATTTGGAGATAAGGTCTTCACCTGGGCTCAATATGACCGTATTGCTGAGAAGGAAGGCAAGCAAAAGGCCGATGAGGCCCAGGATGCTGCAATGAAGGCTGGTAAAATCCTGATCAAGGATGTTATCGCTGATGCCTTCCTTCAACAGATTCTCACCAGGCCTGCTGAATATTCAGTGATTGCCACCATGAACCTGAATGGAGATTATATTTCCGATGCACTGGCAGCCATTGTAGGTGGAATTGGAATTGCCCCCGGGGCAAATATCAATTATGAGACCGGTCATGCCATCTTTGAAGCTACCCATGGTACTGCTCCAAAATATGCAGGACTGGATAAGGTAAATCCAGGATCGGTAATCTTGTCCGGGGTTATGATGCTTGAGTACATTGGCTGGAAGGAAGCAGGCGACCTGATCATATCCGGGCTGCAAAAGACAATCACCCAAAAGAAAGTCACTTATGACTTTGCCCGCCTGATGGATGGAGTTGACCCCTTAAGTTGTTCAGGATTCGGAACTGCGATTATTGAAAATATGTAGGCATCTGGGAAAGTAAGCAAGTAGGTAAATTGGAATTTAAAACTTAACTTTCTCCTTTACTAACACACTGACTTACCCATTTACTAATAACCACTAACGATTAACCATGTTACCAAAAAAAGTAGAAACGATTTTAAATGAACAGATCCTCAGGGAGGACTACTCATCTCAACTATACCTGTCCATGGCCTCCTGGGCAGAGAATAATGGTTTTGAAGGAGTCTCAGTCTGGCTATATGCGCAGGCCGAAGAGGAAAGAGTACACATGCTCAAACTGGTAAGGTATATCAATGACAGGGACGGCGTAGCTGTGATTCCGGGCATTAATACACCGCCCACCGATTTCGGGGACATTTTTGTAATGTTTGACCAGGTTTTGGCCCATGAGAAATTCATCTCAGGCTCCATCAATGAGATCGTTGCCATGTGCATTGCCGAGAATGACTTTACCACACAGAACTGGATTCAGTGGTTCGTTACCGAGCAAATCGAAGAGGAAGCTTCAGTGAAAACGATCATCGATAAACTCAAACTCCTGGGTAAAAATAATCTCTACATGTTCGACCGCGACATCCTTTCCATGAGGGGTGGAGGTTCTGCAGCAGCAGAATAGGAAGGGGAAACGGATCACTTCTAATCATACTTATGAACAGGGTCGGCCGGAATTCTTTCCGTGCCGACCCTTCTTTTTCTGCCAAAACAGCATGAAATGAGCTTTGGTATGTTATTTGAATGATCGAATAAGACAATAAAAAAGGTAAATTTGTGCGTTTAAAATGCAAAAAGCATTACATCATAAACTCATCGGAAAATGGATTTCAATAAAATAGTAGGTAAATTCCTTGGTAATAAGTCAGATAGGGATATGAAGGAGGTGACCCCCTATGTGAATTTGGTTGCTGCGGAGTTTGATAAATTACAGGGAATCACCAATGATGAGTTAAGGGCTCGTTCTGCCGCTCTGAAACTGAGAATTGAGGAGTATGTTTCTGAAGAGAAGCGCTCCATGAAGGAGATTAAAAAGCGTGCCGAGGATCCGGAAGTGGATGTTAACGAAAAAGAGCCGCTTTATATGGAGATCGATAAACTTGATGAGAAAATCGATGAGATGTTTGAGGATATCCTGAATGAAGTGTTGCCCGAGTCCTTTGCCATAATCAAGGAGACAGCAAAGAGGTTTAAAGAGAATAGTGAGGTGGAAGTGAGCGCTCTCGACTATGACCGTACCATTGCAGCCTCCCGCGATTCTGTTGTAATTAAAGGTGATAAGGCAATCTGGATGAACAAGTGGATGGCCGGGGGTACTGAGATTACCTGGGACATGGTCCACTATGATGTACAGCTCATTGGTGGAGCAGCACTTCACAGCGGCAGAATAGCGGAGATGGCAACAGGGGAGGGAAAAACCCTGGCGGCTACACTGCCTGTATTCCTGAATGCCCTGACAGGGAAAGGGGTTCACCTTGTAACTGTAAACGACTACCTGGCCAAAAGGGACGCCGAATGGATGGGGCCCATCTATGAATTTCACGGGCTAACAGTTGACTGCATTGATAAGCATCAACCAAACTCTGATGCCAGGAGGAAAGCTTACAATAGCGATATTACCTTTGGGACCAATAACGAGTTTGGCTTTGATTACCTGCGTGACAATATGGCTCACACTCCTGGAGAACTGGTTCAGAGAAGACACAACTATGCCATTGTAGATGAGGTCGACTCCGTATTGGTGGATGATGCCCGTACACCACTGATTATCTCCGGACCAATACCCCGGGGTGAGCACCATGAATTCAGTGAATATAAGCCCAAAGTGGAAAGGCTGATCACTGCCCAGAAGCAGATTGTAACTGCCGCTTTTACAGAAGCCCGTAAATACTTGCAGGAGGGGAATACAGAAAAAGGCGGATTTAAGCTACTCCAGGCCAATAAAGGCTTACCTAAATATAAGCCCCTGATCAAGCTGCTCAGTGAGGAAGGGAATAAAGCCCTCATGCTGAAGACAGAGAACCACTACATGCAGGAGCAATCTAAAAACATGCACCTGGTCACAGATGATCTATACTTCATCATCGAAGAAAAAATGAACTCTGTGGAACTCACCGAAAAGGGGCTTGACCTGATCACGGGGGATTCTGATGACCCTGCCTTTTTTATACTTCCCGATATTGGCGGCGAAATTGCCGAGATTGAGAAGTCCGATATGTCTGAAAAGAAACGGCTGGAGGTTAAAGATAAGATGCTGCAGGATTACGCGGTGAAATCGGAACGGATCCATACCGTAAATCAGCTCATGAAGGCCTACTCCATGTTTGATAAGGAGGTAGAGTATGTGGTCATGGATAACAAAGTGAAGATCGTTGATGAACAGACCGGACGGATCATGGAGGGAAGACGCTATAGCGACGGACTCCACCAGGCCATTGAAGCCAAGGAAAATGTGAAAGTGGAGGCAGCCACCCAGACCTGGGCCACCATTACCCTACAGAACTTCTTCAGGATGTATCATAAGCTCTCGGGAATGACCGGGACCGCCGAGACCGAAGCTGGTGAGTTGTGGGATATCTACAAACTGGATGTGATGGCGATTCCCACCAACCGTCCCATTGTAAGAGACGATCGTCAGGACCTGATCTATAAGACCAAGCGGGAGAAATACAATGCAGTAATCGACGAACTTGTAAATCTTAATAAAGCCGGGCGCCCTGCACTGGTGGGTACCACCACAGTAGAGGTTTCCGAGCTATTGTCCAAGATGCTCAATATCCGGAAGATTAATCACAATGTACTGAATGCCAAGCTACACCAGCGGGAGGCAGATGTGGTTGCAATGGCCGGGAAAGCAGGTGGTGTTACCATTGCCACCAACATGGCCGGACGGGGTACTGATATCAAGCTCTCCGACGAAGTGAAAAATTCCGGGGGATTGGCCATTATTGGTACCGAAAGGCACGAATCACGACGGGTTGACCGCCAGTTGCGTGGTAGGGCAGGTCGACAGGGAGACCCGGGATCATCACAGTTCTATGTTTCCCTGGAAGATGACCTGATGCGCCTCTTTGGTTCGGACCGTATTGCAGGGATGATGGACCGTTTGGGACTCAAAGAGGGTGAGGTGATTCAGCACTCCATGATTACCAAATCCATTGAGAGGGCTCAGAAGAAGGTGGAAGAGAATAACTTCGGGATCAGGAAGAACCTCCTGGAGTATGATGATGTGATGAACTCACAGCGAGAGGTGATCTATAAGCGCCGGAAACACGCCCTCTATGGGGAGCGTATCGGACTCGACATCGCAAATATGATGTATGATGTGACGGAAAGCATTGTCAATGACTTCCATCTGAATAGTGATTACGATGGCTTTAAACTGGAGCTGATCCGCTATTTCTCCATTGAATCACCGGTCGATGAGAATGAGTTTAAGAAGAGTGACAGCACGCAGCTGGTAGAGACTATCTATGAAACGATACTTAAGGCCTACAAAAGGAAGCAGGAGAGCATTTCGGAACAAGCCATGCCGGTTATTAACCAGGTATATGAACATCAGCGCCAGCAATATGAGAACATTGTGGTACCCGTTTCAGACGGCACCCGGATTTTCCAGGTGATGGCCAACCTGGAGAACTGCTTTAACTCCAAGGGTACAGAGCTTGTCAGATCTTACGAAAAGAGCATTATCCTTGCCACCATCGATCAATCCTGGCAGGAGCATCTTAGGGAACTGGATGACCTGAGACAGTCGGTCAGAAATGCACAGTATGAGCAAAAGGACCCACTCTTGATATACAAGTTTGAGGCATTTGAGCTCTTTACAACAATGATTGAAAAGGTTAACAAAGATGTGGTTTCAACTTTGATGAAGGCTCACATCCCCCTTAAGGATCCACAAAGTGTTAGAAAGGTCGATGCACCTAAGCGAATGGACCTGAGTAAGTTTGAGGCAAATAAGGACTCACTGTCCACTTACAACGATCCATC
>JAOZLK010000027.1 GCA_029934875.1 Bacteroidales bacterium
CTTGGAGACGTGGTTGAAAGAAACCTGCTGGTCACCAGGCTTAAAACAATTAAAAATGAGGATATTACCACACCAAATGCAACGATTATCAATTCTCATATCTGGAACTATACAAAATATGCCAACAGCATTGGTATCATTCTTCATCCCACTGTGACCATTGGCTAAGATGTTCCCTCGGAACAGGTAACTAAACTACTGCTCAATGCAGTCAAAAACACAAAAAATCTGACGCGTGAATTTAAACCCTTTGTACTTCAAAAAAGCCTGGGAGTTTTTTATGTAGAGTATGAGCTAAATGTTTACACCAAGCAACCCAAAAAAAGGGCCCACTTCTATTCTGAGCTCAACAAAACTATCCAGGAAGAATCATCTCCTCCTGAGAATCCTGTTGAGCAGATCGTTGATAAGCTTACGGGCAAATGATTCCTGCCAGATGCTCGATTATCCAGGGGAACACCTTGAAAAGGATCAACAGTACTACAAATTTTGCCTCTACGGCTTCCTGAAGAACCTGAGGTTCTTCGATGCCTTTTTCATCCTTTTCCTGGTGGAGAAAGGGATTTCTTTTACCCAGATTGGGATCTTGTATGCGGCCAGGGAAATCGCCAGCAATATGCTGGAAATACCCTCAGGAATCCTTGCAGATAGCTTTGGGCGAAAAACCACACTGGCTGGTTCATTTCTAGTGTATATCTGCTCCTTTTCCTTGTTTTATTTCTTCAGTCACTTCTGGATCTATCTCGCAGCCTTTATACTATTTGGGATTGGAGAGGCCTTCCGTTCCGGCACCCATAAGGGGATGATCATGGATTACCTGAAAATAAGGGGCTTTGAAAAGCAATTTGCAAACTATTATGGGCATACCCGATCCTGGTCGCAAAAAGGTTCGGCACTCTCTGCCCTGCTTGCCGGAGTGATTGTTTTTTCCGGCGGAGATTATCAAATCATATTCCTGTACTCCATCATCCCCTATGTGATCAATTTTATCCTGATCATAAGCTACCCTGGTACATTGAACCATTCTATAAAAACTAAAACCGACAAAATAAGGAGCAGAATAGGAGTTTCTATCCGGATGCTGATCGTGAATCTAAAACAGAAACAGCTGCGAAGGACCTTATATTCATCAGCAGCACATTCTGCTTATCTGAGAGCGATCAAGGATTACATTCAACTGGTTATGCTTAACCTGGCCCTGATTATTCCCCTGTTGGACCGGGTCGATCCAAAACAAAAAAGTGGACTTATCATTGGTGTTCTGTATTTTCTGATTTTCCTGGCCACATCACTGGCGTCAAAGTATTCCTCACGCGTTGCTGAAAAAATTCCTGGGAATATTATCCTGCTCAGCCTTGTCCTGGGTTTTACTGCAGGTACCATAAGTGGCATTAGCTATCATTTCAGTATCTGGGTCATTTCCCTCCTGGCTTTTGCGGGAATTTACCTCCTTGAGAATCTCAGGAAACCTATTCTTACCGGTGCTGTGGCCAGGCAGGTTCCCACAGAAATTTTAAGCTCCGTACTATCAACCCAATCCCAGCTTAAGACAGTATTCACAAGCATTTTAGCGGTGGCCTTTGGAGTTATTGCAGACCGGTCAGGCATTGGAATTTCTCTGTTGGCGGTATCGGGCATACTATTGCTTTTCACCGCAATGGTAGAATTAAGTGCCAGAAAACCTAGCTGATTTTTTGTGGAAAGACACATCAACCATAGAGATTGTTTTTTTTTTACAAACCTTAAAACTTCAGCTATGAAAAACATGTATTCTTTAATGGCATGCATCCTTTGTTTTGCCATGATCTCCTGCCAGAAAGAGGAGCCGGACCCTGAAAAAGAGACAGGAACCCTGCACCTTGACATCGGGGTATTAATCAGCGTCAAAGAGAGGGCCAGCCTGTATAAAGCTGCACCGGTACTTGATGAGTTTAACGTCCATATATACAGGGCGGACGACACAGAGGTAGTCACATTTGAAAATGTAAGTGATATGCCTGCAGGCATTGAGCTTGAGACAGGTGATTACTACGTGATTGCATACTCTGACAACAACTTTCCCGCCGAATTTGAGAACCCTTATTATTATGGCCTTACAGAGACTTTCACCATCAGCAGTAATATGCAGCAGCAGGTAGAGGTCAACTGCCCGATGGCAAACACCATTGTATCTGTGGTATATTCCGACAATATCATCAGTAATTTTAGTCTGTTTACATGTACCGTCTCCTCCGGGGGAGGCTCTCTTGTTTATTCAGGCAATGAAACAAGATGGGGCTACTTTCAGACCCTCCCTTTGGATATCCTGGCAGAGCTTACATATACAAAACCGGATGGAACCGAAGTCACCAAAACAATGAGCGGGAGCATACCATCTCCGGTTCCTAACATACACTATGAAATTTTTGTAGATGCTGCCATTGAAGAAGGAATGGCCAGCTTCCAGGTCATCATGGACGAAACGGCTATTGCAGTGGAGGTCGTGAACCTATCTGACGGATCCGTCATTCCACCAGGCGGTGCAGTAGCCTATGGAGATCTTCTGATCACCGAAATTATGGCGAACCCTTCCGCCCTCTCCGATACGGAGGGTGAATGGTTTGAAATTTACAACAATTCAGATCATGTTATCAGTCTTCAGAACCTGATTATTGGAAGGGATGATATTAATATTCATACCATTACGGATCTCATTGAACTGGCACCATCAGCCTACCTGGTCCTGTCCAGAACCGACCTGTCGACCAGTGTTGCCGACGAATATATATATGGCTCAGACATCACCCTTTCCAATACCGGGGCGATCTTGTCCATTTACAATGAGGGCACTGAGGCAGCCCCCGGAGCCCTGATTTTCGCCCTGGATTATGGTGAAGCGAGTTTTCCTGAAGGAACAGGCGCATCCATAACATTGAACCCTGTCCTGCTAAATGCGGCTGATGCCATACTTGGCAGCTCATGGTGCACCTCCAGCTCTGCCTATAGTACGGGCGACCTGGGTACACCGGGAGCAGTCAATGATGCCTGTCAATAATAAATGTTAAAGAGGGTGAATCTTAAGGATCACCCTCTTTAACATTTTGCTCAGGGTGCCAACATGTTGTATGAAATGTTTAGTTTTAAACAAGCAAAACCAACAGCATGAAAAAATCCCTCCTCCTGCCTTTAATCATGGCCTTGCTCCCGTGGACCGGGCTTTTAGCACAAAACCCTTTTATTACGCACATGTACACCGCCGATCCATCGGCGCGGGTATTTAACGACACCCTGTATATCTACCCCTCCCATGATCCAGATACGGCTACCTGGTTCAGTATGGTGGACTGGCATGTGTTTTCAACTACCGATATGGTAAACTGGACCGATCATGGGGTGGCTTTATCTGTTGATGACCTGTCCTGGGCCGATCATGAGGCCTGGGCTCCCGACTGTGAATACCGGAATGGCAAATATTATTTCTATTACCCTGTTGAAGCCAATTACATAGGGGTGGCAGTGGGTGATAAACCCTATGGGAAGTTCACCGATCCGCTGGGCAAGCCGCTGATTACCAGGGAGACTCCAGGGGTAGTGAATAAGCGCGACTTAATCGATCCCGCCATATTTACCGATGATGATGGTAGCCCCTACCTGATCTTTGGCCAGAACGATGTAAACATAGTCAGGCTAAATGAGGATATGATCTCTTTCGACGATAGCGTAAGGGTCATTGAGGGAAGCGATGATTTTTTTGAGGCCGTCTGGATGCATAAATACAAGGGTAAATATTACCTCTCCTATTCGGGCAGGGGTAAAATCCTGTACGGAATTGGCGATTCTCCCTACGGGCCCTTTACATACATAGGGGAGATTCTTGATGAAGTAAACAGTGGTACCAATCACCATTCCATCGTTGAATATAAGGGAGAATGGTATCTGCTTTACCACAACTCGGACCTGTACTTCAGGCACAATCCGGATGAAGAGCCCGTCTTGAACTGGGAAGGGAACAATCCCTTCAGAAGGTCGATCTGTGTCGACCGGCTCTATTACAACGAAGATGGTACCATCCGAAAGGTAATTCCAACGGATGCCGGACCATCGGGCATGGATTTTTCGCCCTCCGACTATGACAACCCTGCTGTCTTTGAAAAGGGCCAGAATGAAGCACATGCTTTCCACCAGCCCTACAATGGTGATGGCGAAGCTTACCTTCTCCTGCTTAATGGTAATTGGAAATTTAAGTGGGTGGAGCGCCCCGATCTGGTTCCGCAGCATTTTGAGGATCCTGACTTTAACACTGATAATTGGGATGAGATCATGGTTCCGTCCAACTGGCAAATGGAAGGATTCGGACATGCAAAATTCAGGAACATTGCCCTCTCCTTTGAAAGCGATCCTCCCCACATACCTGCATACTATAATCCCACCGGATGCTATAAGCGGACCTTTTCTGTGCCTTCCGACTGGAAAGACAAAGAGCTAATGTTGCGCTTTGAGGGAATCAAATCGGCATCCTATGTTTGGGTCAATGGTCATAAAGTAGGGTATAACCAGGGTGGTTTTGAACCTGCCGAATACAACATTTCCCCCTATGTAAAGGAAGGAGTGAATGATATATCAGTGCAGGTTCTGCGCTTCAGTGACGGCTCTTACCTGGAAAACCAGGATATGTGGCGGCTTTCAGGCATCTATCGTGACGTGAAAATATCAGCTCTTCCAAAGGTACACATCCAGGATTTCTATTACACCACAGATCTGGATAAAGAGTACCTGGATGCTCAATTAAAAGTGGAGCTCACTCTTGCCAACAGTGAAGGAATTACGGCCTCGGCTTATTCACTAGGGATTGATGTGCTGGATGAAAAAGGCAGCTCCATTCTGGATGAGCCCATGGAGAAATCTCTCCAACTTACCGGGGCAAAGCAGCAAAAAATCTTCCTGGAGACCCTTGTGAAGAATCCCCTGCTTTGGTCGGCCGAATATCCGAATCTCTACTCTATCAATTTTTTGTTGAAGGATGATAGGGGAAACGCCCTGGAATCATTTTCAAAAACACTGGGCTTCCGTGAGGTAGAGGTACAGGGCGAAGTGCTCATGGTAAATGGCATACCTGTTAAACTGAATGGTGTAAACAGTCACATGCACCATCCTGAACATGGACAGGCCGTTCCACTGGAAACCCTTCGAAAAGACCTGCTCCTGATGAAGCAGTTCAACATCAACTGCGTCCGGACCTGTCATTACCCACCCACTCCCGAATACCTCGACCTGGCTGACGAACTGGGCATTTATGTTATCGATGAGGTAGGTGATGAGGCCCATGAAAATATTCAGCTTTCTTACGATCCCACCTTTGCCGATATGTACCGTGACAGGTCGCGCAAGCTGGTGTATCGTGACAGGAACCATGTATCGATAATCATGTGGAGCGCGGGGAACGAATCGGGTAGCGGGCCGAACATCCAAAAGGTAATTGAGACCGGGCTTTCCATCGATCCATCACGCCCGGCATGGATGTATGGCGGGAATACTTTTTATATTCCATTTGAGCCGGTAACCGGACCCAGGTACTGGACTCCGATTCTCTTGAAGAATCTTGCAGAGGGAAAGTTGCTTGGACCAGAGGATCTGCGCCCATCTTTCATGGACGAATACCTGGCAGCAACCGGAAACGGACTGGGAGGCATGGATGAATATTGGGATCTGATCTGGCGTTACCCCCGCCTATCGGGAGGGGCCATCTGGGACTGGATCAGTCCGGGAATTTATACTAGCCTGTGGACAACACCTGACGCGTCGGGTCATGATAACCATGGTGCTATAATGGGACGGCCTAAGTTCACTAAAGGACATCAGGGCCGGGGTCTGGCCTTTACCGGGCATGACGATTGGGTGGAGTTCTATCGCGATCCCAGCCTGGATCTCAATGGAAATGAGATTACCATCTCTTTCTGGATCAAGCCGGGAGAGATCCCGCAGCCAAATAATTTCATCGCAAAGGGAAAACATGGATTTGGGATCAGAATGGATACATCCGACACCCTGGAATTCTATCTTAAGCGCCACATTCCACCCCAACTTCTCTCCCTCCCCTACATGGACAGCCAGGCTGAACGAAAAAGTGCCAGGGCGGTCGTGCCGGAAAACTGGTACGGGAACTGGCACCATGTGGCCGGAATTTATAATGGCGAAGAACTCAGGCTGTTTATAAACGAGGAACTGGTAGCCGAGACCGAATGTTCGGGCTCTATGATGGATACTCCATTCCCATTGTGCATTGGGCGCGAAGCTGAGAGCCAGGACCAGGGCGAGTACTCGGGCAGGCTCTCAAGCATGACCATCGACCAATTAAGAATCTTTGCAGAAGCCATACCCATTGACGAAATTGGCAATCCAACTTCAATGGATAATGTGGTCCTGTCGCTCGACTTTGAAGAGGATGAAAAAGGGGAGCGTTTCTACAGTACGGGATTGGGAGGCAGGACCTATGGGATTGTGTGGCCCGACCGTGAGATTCAACCAGAAATTCACCAGATTAAAAAATCGGGACAGCCTCTTACAACAGAGGCCATTCAGGCAGAGCAGGGGCTTTTCAGGATAATCAATCGTCATCATTTTAAAAACCTCGATGATTTCGACCTGTCCTGGCAGCTTTTACTGAATGGCACCCAGGTGGAAGAGGGGAAACTTGATGTAAGTCTGGAGGCTCAGAGCCAGGCTGAGCTAACTATTCCCTATACCCTGCCCAAAGAAGATGGAGAAGTAATTTTGACCACCTCCTTCACTTTAAAGAAACCAACGGCATGGGCCAAGGCCGGTTACGAAGTAGCCTTTGACCAATTTATCATCCGGGCGACAGCTCCCAATAAACCCCTATCCGCAAAAGGAAAAATCCAGCTTGAAGAAAATGAGGAACAGGTAAGCATATCGGGTAAGGACTTCATATATACCATCTCAAAGGCCGATGGTCAGTTTGTCCGTTTCGAGTATCAAAAGAGCCCCCTTCTTGCGGGTGGACCGCTCTTTAATATCTGGCGGGCTCCCCTGGCCAATGATACAGATCCCTGGGGTTCCTATACTTACTCAAATGAACATAGCCTGGAAGGGCTGGGCAGGAGTATCGACATGCAGCTGCGCACCCTGGGCATGCGTGATATGGAAGTACAGCTTGACCGGGTAGAGACCACCAAAACAGGTCAAGGATCAGTTGAAATAAACATACTTAAGTATTACAACTCCAGTAAGATGGAGGGTGCTTTCGAATGCAGGGAAAAATATACCATCCTGGCAGACGGTACCATCCACATTGATCTGGAAATCATTCCACACGGAAATATGCCGGATATTTTACCCAGGGCCGGATGGCAATTTGAATTGCCGAAGTCTTTTAAAGCCATTGAGTGGTATGGCCGGGGCATCTTTGAAACTTATCCCGATCGAAAAACGGGAGCGAAGGTGGGCATCTACCAGTCCACTGTGGATGAGGAGTATGTTCCCTACATTATACCCCAGGATTATGGAAACCATAGTGATGTCCGCTGGCTGAAACTACAGGATGAAAAAGGACGTGGCCTACGTTTTATGGCAGAAAAAACAATGAACTTCTCTTACCAGAAATACAGCACCGACAACATGTCCAGGGCTGTATATACCTACCAGCTTAAGGAAAGCGACACAAACACCTTGAACATCGATTTTATGGTCTCCGGTGTGGGCGGTACTGCCATCCGGCAACTGGAAAAATACAGGGTGAAACCTTCCATTCTTGAATTTAGCTTCACCATTCAACCATTCTGATTTAAGCATGAAAAGAAGAACAATCATATCAGGGATCATCCTGCTCACATGCATGCAACAGGTCTTTCCTCAAACCCAGAGATCCATTATTGAACCCCTGCCTGCCAGGCAGGTACACCTCGACTTCCATACATCTCAGTTGATTCCCGGCATCGGGGAGCTCTTCAGTAAGGAGCAATTCCAGGAAGCCCTGAAAATAGGCAGGGTAAATCACATTAATATATTCGGGAAGGGCCATCATGGCTACAGCTACTTTCCAACAAATGTGGGAACCACCCACCCCAACCTGGACTTTGACCTGCTCCGGTCACAGATAGAGGCCTGTCATGAAATCGGGGTGAAATGCCCCATCTACTTCACGGTAGGATGGAGTGTGCTGGATGCAGAGGAGCATCCCGAATGGGTCATCAAGCATCACAATGGGGAAATGGCAAGCATAAACCTTGATCTGAATGCACCACTCTCCGAGGTGAGACCACATTATTCCTGGAAATGTCTCGATCCGACCATTGGCGGTGGCTATCACGATTACATTATTGAAAGCGTTAAAGAGATCTGTGAGAGCTATGAGGATCTGGACGGCTTCTGGTTCGATATTTACCACATCATACCGGCCAGCTACACAGACTATTCTATTGAAAGAATGAAGGCCGAGGGTATCGATCTGGACGACAGGGAAGCGGTGGAGCGCAGTTATGCCCTTGCCATGAAGGCACATATGAAGGAGCTTCGCACCCTGGTGGCCAGTTACCATCCCGAAGCAACTGTCTATTTTAACTCTGCCACCCATATCCAGAACAAAGCCATTTTCAGGGAGCGGCTTTTTGAGATGAATACCCAGGCTGAGATGGAAGATCTGCCCACCACCTGGGGTGGTTATGATAAACTGCCCCTGGAGGCAAAGTATCACCTGGGCCAGGGTACACCCGCCGTGGCCATGAGCGGGAAGTTTCATAAAGCCTGGGGCGAATTTGGAGGATTCAAACACCCCGATGCCATTAAATACGAAGCCGCTGCCATGATTTCTTTCGGGGCTTCCTGTAACTTCGGAGACCAGCTGCACCCTTCAGGTGAAATGGACCTGGATACCTACCGTAATATTGGAATAGCCTACGAGTATGTGGAACAAATTGAAGAATACGGACCCGGCGGAATCCCGGTATCGAAACTGGGAGTTTGGTTAACACTGGATCATGCGGCCGATCATGGGGTGGTCAACATGCTCCTGCAGCTGCATCACGACTTCATCGTTGCCAGTGAAAACAAGCTGGATGAGCTGGATCTGTTGATCATTCCAGGACATGCCAATCTCAGCCCACAACAGGCCGAAGCCATTAATGCCTGGGTAAAGGAGGGAGGAAAGCTGATTGTATTCGGAGAGGGAGCCATGGACAGGGAAAGGAAAAAAATTTTACTGGATGTGGGCTGTGAGTACCTGGGCAAATCGGAATACGATTTCGATTTTACAGTCATCCAAAAGGACCTTGCCAGGGAGATGGTAACAAGCCCCTTTCTCAACTATGAATCGGGTTTACTAGTCAGACCAGGTGATGGCGAGGTTCTGGCTGTGATTCGTGAACCCTACTTTAACCGTACCTACGGCAGCTATTCCAGTCACCGTGAAACCCCCTATAAACTTGAGAACTCAAAATATCCTGCTGTGGTCAGATCCGGGAATGTCATATTCTTTGCCCACCATCTGGACCAACTATACTTCGAGAACGGAGTACGTCTTCACCGGCAGCTGGTCTCCAATGCCATCGACCTGCTGTACCACGATCCCCTGCTTTCTGTTTTAAATTTGCCCAGCTGCGGGAGGGTTTCCCTACTGAAACAGGAGCAGGAGAAACGCTACATTGCTCATCTTTTGTATGCACCCGCGCTCCTGAGGGGAGAGAAAATAGAAGTTATTGAAGATTTTCTCCCGGTTCCAGGTGTGGTAATCGAGCTTAAGGTTCCGGAGGAAGTCCGGGAGGTTTACCAGGTCCCCGGAAAAACCAGGCTTGATTTTCAAAGGGAAGGAGATGTGATCAGAATAAAAGTACCCACATTCACCATGCATACAGCAGTGGTGCTAAACTATTAACCATGGCCATTAAGATTATTCCAATGCGAAAAGTTCTAATTCTTCTCTTCTGCAGCATTATGATGCTGCCTGGTTCTGGCTTTACTCAGGGGTCAGAGAAAGGGACCCTGTTGATTATCGGGGGCGCCGCCTCCGATATGTTTTACGAAAAATTCATGGCTTTGGTGGGGGGACCCGATGCACCAATTGTGGTAATTCCAACAGCCGTTACGAGTGAGCTGCTCACAACCGAAGATCTGGAGGGCTTCAAAAGAAGTTTCACTAACAAAGGATTCAGGAATGTGACTGTCTTGCATACCAGGGACCGGGATGAAGCTAACAAGCCTGATTTTTATAAGCCCCTGGATAAAGCGGCGGGGGTCTGGTTCAGTGGAGGACGACAATGGCGACATGCTGATTCCTACCTGGGAACAAATACACATAAGGCCTTTTTCAGGCTCCTGGACCGTGGAGGTGTGATTGCCGGAAGTTCAGCGGGTGCAACCATCCAGGGGTCTTACCTGGCCAGGGGTGATACCAAAGTCAACACCATTATGATGGGCGACCATGAGGAGGGACTGGGTTTTATGAGCAATGTGGCAATCGACCAGCACCTGCTGGCCAGGAACCGGCAGTTCGACCTCTTCGAAATTCTGGATAACAGGCCTGAATTGCTGGGGATTGGCCTGGATGAAAATACCGGAATTATTGTCAAAGGAGACAAATTTTCAGTAATCGGGGAAAGCTATGTGGCAGTTTATGATGGCACACGCTGGTCGGCCGAAAGGGACAGCATCTATCAGCTATCTAAAGGAAGCCGGGAATTCTACTTCCTGAAAGAGGGTAATCTCTACGACCTTAAGAAAAGGGAAGTAATCCGTTAATCCTGTTAAAAAGCCTGCGCATCTGGCACTGCTTTATTGGCTAACTTTAAGCCATCATGAGTCAGACTAAATTAGAATTGCTGAGGTCCCTGTTTGACAGGTGGTGCGGGGAGGAAATCACATCTATTAATAAAATGCCGGCTTCCGGATCACCCCGGGAGTATTACCGGATCGCCGGAACGAACTCCCAGGCCATTGGAGTCATCAATACGGACCGGGAGGAGAACCATGCTTTTATAGAATTCAGCAGGCATTTTCATTCCAAAGGACTTTCAGTACCTGGAATCTACCTGGTGGACCTGGACAATGATGCCTATTTACAGGAGGACCTGGGCGAAACGGCCCTCTTTGATTATCTCTTCCAGGTAAGAGATGGCGCAAGTTTTCCGGATGAGCTTATCGGGCTCTATAAAAAGGTACTGACCGAATTGCAAAAATTTCAGATTCCCGGTTCAAAGGGCCTGAACTTCTCGGCATGCTATCCCCGTGCCAGCTTTGACCGTCAGAGTATGCAGTGGGACCTGAGTTATTTCAAATATTACTTCCTGAAACTGGCCAATATCCCCTTCAATGAGCAGAAGCTGGAGGATGATTACAACACCCTTATTGAATACCTGCTGGCACAGGATACCGGCTACTTTCTTTATCGCGATTTTCAATCGAGAAATATCATGCTAAGGGATAATAAGCCTTGTTTCATTGACTACCAGGGTGGTCGTAGGGGAGCACTTCAGTACGATGTAGCCTCCTTACTTTACGACTCAAAAGCCGATATTCCGCCCGAGGTAAGGGAAGAACTACTGGAACATTATATCAGTGAGTTGGGACAGTACCCTGAAGTCAAGCAGGAGGCCTTTCGTGAATCTTACTATGCCTATGTGCTGATCAGGATCATGCAGGCAATGGGTGCTTACGGATTCCGGGGATTCTACGAGAAGAAAACCCACTTCCTGCAGAGTATTCCCTATGCCCTGAACCACATTAATTGGATCCTGGAGAATGTAACCATCCCCATCGAGATTCCTACCCTGCTGAATGTCTTTGAAAAATTGCTGACCGCCCCAAGGCTCGAACGCTTCAGGGACAAGGAGGGACGCAAGTCAACCCTGACTGTTTCCATCAACAGCTTCTCGTACAAGCATGGTTTACCCGATGATCCCAACGGACATGGGGGCGGCTATGTATTTGATTGCAGGGTGATCACCAATCCCGGCAAACAAGAGCAGTACAAGAGCCTTAGCGGGAAGGATGATGCTGTAAGAGATTATCTGGACCAGCAGCCTGATGCAAGCGAGTTCCTAAGCTCAGTTAACGCACTGGTGGATATGTCGATAGACAAATATGAGGACCGTAGTTACATGCATCTGATGGTTAGTTTCGGGTGTACCGGTGGACAGCACCGTTCGGTCTATTGCGCTGAAAGACTTGTTGAACACCTGCGGGAAAGTCAGAATGTGCAGATTACCCTGTGGCACCGCGAGCTGGATTAAAGCCTTTCAGTAGTGGTCTACATCTTACTTTTTTACTTTAAAATTATAGGTCCCGCTCTTTACTTTGAACACAGCATAAGCGTCCATCATCGCAATAAATTCCACCCCGGCAGCCATTTTAGCCTTTCGACCACTTTCAGTGACCTGCGACTCTTCGGTGGCAGGAACATGAACCGTGGCATAACAACTCACCGGAACACTTACTTCCATGGAAAAGGTATCATCTTCATTTTCCCAGCTTATCCCTCCTTCTCCGTATGAGGTCATGTTCGTGTATGAAACATACTCCAGTTCATTCACTGGCTGAGGTCTGAAAATTATATGACGATAGCCCGGTTTAGCAGGATCGGCTTTCATACCGGCCAGGTTCCTGTAGAACCAGGTAAGGCCTCCCCCAAACATGGGATGGTTGTAGGAACTCGTTTCACCCCATTGCTCTCTTGTGGTTGTAGAACCCAGTTCGATCCACCGGCCAAAGGAAGGTTCGGTGGTCTTATTCAGGGCTTCGTAGGCCTCCTGGTTCAGGCCATGATCGGCAAGCACCTCGAAGAAAAAGCGGGTACCAATAATCCCGGTATCAATATGCCCGTCATTTTTACGAATTCCGGCTTTCAGAGCAGCTACAACCCCTGCATATTGTTCATCCGTGACTCCCATTTTCAGGGCCAGGATGTTCCCGCCTGCATCTCCATATGAACCGCTTTGCTCATTGTAAAACCGCTTCCGGAAAGCCCTGGCGGTTTTCTGTGCCAGTGAGCGATACTCCTCAGCTTCCTCACTCCTACCCATAACTTTTGCTGTATTGGAAGTCAGGTGGGCACAATACCAAAGGTAGAAGGTGTGCACCAT
Organism: Bacteroidales bacterium; assembly: GCA_029934875.1. Lineage (GTDB taxonomy): Bacteria > Bacteroidota > Bacteroidia > Bacteroidales. The sequence goes on from JAOZLK010000027.1 coordinate 13,068, forward strand.
TTCATCCGGGATGAATTCTCCCGGCGGAACCCATTCTCCCAGGTTAAACCACTTCAGAATGGAGCCATCTTTTGCAGTCCTTTTGGAGTGCATAATCCCATCCTCACCAGTCCATGTAAGCATGTACCTGATATATCCTTTCATCCCCTCATAGTTATCCTCAAGCATGTCCACGGAACCGTACTGGAGATAAAATTCCCAGGGCATCACGCAAATGGCAGCTCCCCAGGCAACTCCGCCCCCACAACCCGGTTGCCAGGGGGCGCCGTTTGGCACGTAGCCGGTTTCCGGATTCTGGGCATCCATCATATCCCCGATCCATTTCTGGTAGAAAGACCTTGCGTCATAATTGTGCAGCACTGTCATGCATGCTATCTGGCCATCGCCTGTATAAGCCGATCGCTCGCGGTGAGGACAATCACTGGCTACACCTCCATGCATATTATCGGTCTGGCTCCTCCTCCATATGGTATTGATCTGCTCGAAAAGCTTATTTGAGGTACGAAAGTTTGCAGATGCATCGATGTAGGTATTCACGGCTTCTGCAGTCAGATGTTCGGGTCTAAGTTCGCCGGGCCAGTTGGTGATCTCAACCGCGCTGAAAACAAACCAGTTGAATCGGGGCGCGTAATCTTCGGGGCCATCACCCTTGAATATGTAGGTATTATCGCCTGAATACTGGTTCCCGTTAAAAGCCAGGTCCACCCGGTGCCCGGCAGGCCCTTCCACCTTATTGAAGCGGACCCATCCCGAAATTTCTGTCCCAAAATCCACCACATAGTGACCCTCTGCCTTTTTCTCGATGGAAACAGGCTGAAAACGCTCAGTTACCCTGTCGGGGTGAGCGGTGTGCGCCACCAGTTTACCCTCGGGAGCCTTTCGTATTGCCACCATTTCCCATTGTGCATCATCAAATCCGGGATTGTTCCATCCGGACTGTTCCATCCGGGCATCATATATTTCCCCATAATAGACCATATTCATAAGGATGGGACTCCTGGAAGCCTTCCAGCTTTCATCGCTGACAATCACCTCCTCGCTTCCATCTTCGTATGTAATATGCACCTGGCACAAAAACCGGGGAGATCCATAGGCTGCGCACCAGAATTTAGCAGGATCATAAAATCCATTCCCAAGAATTCCACCAAGAGCATTGGTCCCGGGTTTCAGATGCTTTTTTAGGTCGTAAGCCAGGTACATCACCTTATATTCCCTGAAGTTGTCTGGCAGGTGAATCAGGGCATCTGAGAGTTGCGGCCTCTTTCCATAATTGGTCTGGTTGGGAACCAGGAGATCATCTCCCACCTTTTTACCGTTCATATACAGTTCAAAATAACCAAGCCCGGTAACATAGGCTACCGCAGAACTTACCTTCCCCTTGATTTCAAATTCCTTCCTCAGCAAAGGCGCGGGCGGACCAAAATCTTCAGGTCGTCCATCGGGCCCTCCCTCCGGTTTGGGCATGGCCTCTTCACCCTGCCAGGGAGCACCAATCCATTGGGCTTTCCAGTCGCCCGGCTCCAGCAGTCCCATTCTCCAAAAAGCCGGTTCGCTCCATGGTGATGCCACCCCATCCCGATCCCAGACCCTCACCTGCCACCAGCACTCCTGCCTCGACTTCAGTAAGAGCCCCTCATACTCCACACGTGTGGACTGACCTGAAAGCTTCTTGCCACTGTCCCACAAATCCGCATTGGATATGTTCTTCACCGAAGTTGCTACCCGTACTTGCCAGGCTAACTGTTCCTGTCCGCGAGCCCCCTCGCCTGCCAGGTTAATCCATGATAACCTTGGCTTTAGCACATCAACCACAGCGGGATTCTCAAGGTACTCACATGTTAAATGGGCAGGATGAAGGTTTCCTTTTGGAGTGCAGGCCACGAGCAGACTTATTCCAAGTATAATAATCAGGTTTCGCATGATTTCAGGCTTTTGAGGATTCAGCATACAAAGTATTAAAATACTCATTACACCCTGCAGCAAAGCATAAAGAATTTCCTTTTACCTTTGAGCCCCAATGGAGGTTCAAAAGAAGAAAATAAGCATTTCGGGTCTGAAAAATGCTTTTCGCTTGTACAGCTATATCCGGCCATACAGGCTTAGCTACATAGTCGGACTCTTCTTTCTTTTCGGATCAAGTGTTACCAACCTGGCTTTCCCTAAATTATTAGGAGATCTGGTAAACTCCGGGAATGAGGGAAACCTGGGCGATGATGTAAACCGGATCGCCCTGCTGCTGGCCGGCATTCTTGTGATCCAGGCCACATTTTCCTATTTCCGAACCATCCTTTTTGTGAACGTAACGGAAAAGAGCCTTGCAGATCTCAGGCAGGATACCTATAACCACCTGATCAGGCTGCCGGTAAAATTCTTCGACCGGCGACGGGTGGGTGAGCTCAACAGCAGGATCTCGTCTGACATATCACTTCTGCAGGAAACCATGACCTCCACACTGGCCGAGTTTGTAAGGCAGGTGATCATCATTGTTGGAGGGATAGCCCTGCTGGCATACACTTCCTTTAAACTAACTCTTTTTATGCTGGCCGTTCTGCCCGGAGTCGTTCTGCTGTCTGTTTTCTTTGGCAGGTTTATAAGGAGCTATTCGAAAAAGGCACAGCGTGCAGTAGCTGATTCAAATACCATCGTTGAAGAAACCCTGCAGGGAATTCAGAGTGTTAAATCCTATACCAATGAATTTTTCGAAATGAACCGGTATAAACTGCGAACACTGGAAATAGCAAAAATCGGGATCAAAGCAGGAAGATACAGGGGAGCCTTCTCATCATTTCTGATCCTGGGGCTATTTGGTGCACTGGTGGCTGTTATATGGAGAGGATCCTTGCTCCTGGCCAGTGGCGATATTGATGCCGGTCAGTTGTTTTCATTTGTACTCTACTCGGGATTTATTGGCGGAACCATTGGCGGAATGGCCAATGTATTCACACGCATTCAGCGATTTCTGGGTGCGACAGAAGATCTTTTTGAGCTTTTTAATGAAGATGCTGAGGAAGTCAGGGAAATGGAAGCTGCCGGTCAAAAGCAAGCCCTGGGAGGAAATATTGAATTTGACAGGCTCTCCTTCGAGTA
>JAOZLK010000360.1 GCA_029934875.1 Bacteroidales bacterium
TCTCTGTGCTGCAAAATCGTCGATGTGGGGAGTGTGAATGAAAGGATTTCCGGTCACACCCAGGTCACCATAGCCCTGGTCGTCGGTCATGATCAGAACGATGTTCGGTGCATTCTCCCCGGCTCCACCCCCACTTTTTTCCTGCTGACAGGCACTCAGGGAAAGAACAAGGATAGCCAGTACAAGTGGGGTTTTCATAATAATAGTATTTTAAGAAAGTTTAAATTAGGATGAAAGCATTAAGAAATGCTTAATTAATCCTAAATACAGACCATTCTTTTACTCCCATTTGTGATCAAGCAGGGACTTTTCAGTGGAAATGGGATCGGAATCCCCAAGTTCTGCAAGTTTTGCATGAAGTTGATTTTTCATCTCCTCTACTATCTCCTGGTATTTGGGATTGTTAATCTCATTCCTGAGCTCATAAGGATCTTTATCCAGGTGGTAGAGCTCATACTCCGGTCTATGATGAAGCTTGAACACAAGAGCATCCACTGTGGGCTTTATTCGTTGCAGCTCTACCCACGATGATGCGACATCCTTTCCGACTACTGTTGAGTCATTGAGCATCGCCAATGCCTTATCCAGGGTTATGTTTGATGTGATATTCTCGTAGTTTGGATTGTATATCAACGAGAATGATTTGCTCCGAATTACGCGGATTGGAAAAATTCTTTCCTGGTTCCCGAGAATATTACAATTGGTGAAAGCACCGTAGAGATATGGATGAAGGACCTGGCTTTCCCCCTGCAAAATCTTTAAAAAACTCCTTCCATCACAATCCTCGGGCTTCAATCTACCACCAGCTGCTTCTACCAATGTGGGTGTGATGTCTGCCATCGATATTAACTCTTCAACAACTGATCCGGGTTTGATTACATCCGGCCAGTGCGCGACCAAACCGCTGTGTAAACCGTTATCATAGCAGGTCCATTTCGCGAAAGGAAAATGTGCCCCTTGTTCGCTGCAGACTATAAAAATAGTGGAGTCCCACAGTCCCCGTGCTTTAAGCTCCTTCCGCATTTCCCCCACCAACTTATCGAAATTGGAGATTTCGGCGTAATATTTAACCAGCTCACTGCGTAGCTCCGGCGTATCGAGCCAATAGGGAGGAATTCTGAGAGAGTCTGAGTTGTAAACTGATCGGTCTCCGGTAGTGAGAGGTCCGTGGGAATCATTTGAGGCGATAAAGAGGCAGAAGGGATTACCTTCTTCAGTGCAGGCATTTATAAATTCGCCAGCCGCTTCCAGGAAGAAGGGATTCTGGTCATCATTCTTATTTCCACCCGCCTGGTACTCGAAAGGGTAAGATTCTTTTGGCCCCACATGGCTCTTACCTAAAAGCGCCACCCGGTAACCCAGTGGCTCAAGATAATGCACAATACTTCGGGTTTCCGGCCTGGATTTCGAGTGGTTTGGCAAAGTGCCAGTGCGCCATGGGGAACGCCCGCTGTAGAGCTCTTGTCGGAATGGAGAACACATCGCCACAGAGCAAAAGGCCTGTTCAAAGCGCATACCATCGCTCGCAAGCTGATCAATGTTAGGGGTCTTGCAATCCAGACTTCCATAAATCCCCCAGGTATCCCGATTCATGTCATCCGCCAGGAGAAATACAATGTTGGGTTTCCCGGGGAGTTCTTCTTTTGCTTCTGCCATAGATATTGCCATGGTCAGCAGGCTCATCAGCATTAGAAAATTCAGTGTTTTCATAAAAGAAATGTTCCCCCGAAACTATCTGCTTGAATCCAAGGATCGAATCCTGTTCAACTCTTCAGTCAGTTGTCTTACGATTTCCGGATTTGTATCATACAAGTTAGTGCTTTCGGCCGGATCTTCTTTCAAATTATATAATTGCCGCTCAAGGGGCATTTGAATGCGACTTCTCCTGCTCTCAGGCAATTCTTCTGGGAGGGCATTATCGATGAATTTCCATTCTCCCATTCGTATGGCCTGCATGCCGTGCATGTCGGCAGTTACCACTGAAGTTCTTGCAGGATTGCTTTTTTGTCCCATCAGGGAGGAGACGAAACTACGACTGTCGGGAGCCACGTTTTTATCCTCCGGCAAACCCTTACCTGTAATATCCGCAATGGTCGCAAATACATCCATTACAGCGATAATATCTTCAGAAACAGCGCCCTCTTTTACTTTTCCGGGCCAGGAAACGATGAAGGGAACGCGGGTTCCCCCTTCCCATATATTATGTTTATCACCCCGTAAGTCGCCATTAATTTTCAGTCCTGCATTAATAGCCTGAATTTCAGGGGCCTCCGGCCTGTCCCCAGGTATTTCACCCCCGTTGTCACTGGTGAAGATAATGATGGTATTATCCATTAATCCCTTGTATTCCAGGGTTTGGATGATTCTCCCCACACTCCAGTCCAGGTCCTGGATGAAATCGCCATAGGGTCCGCAAGCACTCATCCCGCGCATATAATTGGAAGGAGTAATGGGATGATGGACTGCCACCGGGGCAAAGTAGAGAAAGAAAGGTTCTTCACTGCTCTGTACCGATAACCAGTCAATGGTTTTTTCGGTCAACATCTCCATGCATTCAATATTTTTCCTCTGAGGGGCATCAAATCCATAATATTGCGGGCCATAAAATGTCCGTGAATAAGCCTGGATTTTATTACTCCGGATTCCATAGATATGATCATTCTCGATATACACACCCATTTTATCGCCATGGTTCTGGGGCACTCCAAAATGATAATCAAAACCTAAATCCAGGGGACCTGGTTTCAGAGTACCTGTATACTCCTCCAGGGTTCCGGTCGTTCCATATCCCAGGTGCCACTTTCCAATGGCAGCAGTATTATATCCTAAATTTTTCAGCCAATCGGCAATGGTAAATCTCTCCGGATCGGGTAACATGCGACTTTCCACACCCCATGTTCCATATTTCAGTTCAGACCGCCATGGGTAGCGCCCCATAATGAAGCTATAGCGGGTGGGTGTACACACAGAAGCAGCAGTATAGGCAGAGCTAAAGCTCATGCCCTTTTCCGCTATCCGGTCGACATTGGGGGTTCGGACAAGGCTTTTTTCAGCTCCATAGCAATTCAGGCTGCTGTAACCAAAATCATCAGCAAGGATGAATACAATGTTGGGTTTAGCAGTATTCTGAGCATTGCTTGAAAGCACAGAACAGCACACCAAAGAAACAAGAACAAGTTTAATTACTGAAGTCTTCATTTTGCTAAGATCATACTCAGTGCTTAATTAAATATTAACTATTAATTAATTGCGATTCGTTTTATTGTGAATCATACGAATCAGCGCGAAACCAAGAGCAGAATTATATAAAATGAAGAAACACCATTGGATCTTATTAGTGGCAGGCTTAGCGCTTAGCGCCTTGACCCTTTCAGCCCAGGAATATACAAGTGGAGCTGAGGATATTGATCAGGTAAGAACTGAGGTCAAAAAACAGAAAACAAGCGAAGCAAATTACAAAGAGCGCACAAAAATTCTCTATATGTGGATGGGCGCATTGCAGCAGCAAGGTGCCAACACTTTTCCCTTTTTTGATTTGGACCTCAAGTACCGCATGCTGGAAACAAAAATAAACAATACACCCCCCTTTGTTGAATGGAAAACAAAACACGAAAACACTGAAGCTGAATCTGAACCTGATAATCAAAAAAACAGCGACTACACGGAGGCTGTAGTTCAAATCTGCCAGACCATAGATAAAGGCTTTGAGCAGATGGAGAAGATTCAAAGAGATTTAATAGAAAAGGGGCCCATGTTTACAGCTTTCGAAGCAGAAACCGAAGTGACTGGTGGCGACTTATCAGCAGAATGGCCAATGTTTCAGGCTAACAAACACAACAATGGATCTACAAGTGCACCAGGGCCAAGTTATGGACGAGAAAAATGGAAATTCCCTGTAGGCCTGGGTTGGTATGCAAGACCCGTAATTGAGGATGATAAAGTATATGTTTGCTCTCCGGGTATGCGTGTAAGCGCATTTTGTTTAGATCTGGAAACAGGAAGTGAAATCTGGAGATCTTCCCAGGATCCTCCCGTATTTTATCTATACAAATATCCAGGAATGGCTTCAACTCCATTGTTAATTAACGACCAGGTGGTATTGAGGGAAATTAATTCACACGGTGGAAACGAAGGACAGGCCCGCAACCTGGTCTATCTGAATAAAGAAACCGGGGAAACTGAATCACGCAGCTATGCAGGGCATATCGATTACCGCACACGATATGCTGCCGTAACCGGGAATGAAGATGTTGTGGTGTACCCTTTTGGAGTGCATGATATCTATTCCACTCCTGCTATCTGCCAGAATCTGAACAGGTTGATCTGTGCCGATGCCCAGAATACAAAGAAGCGATGGGATTTTAATGTGGGTGATATCGATGCCCTGGCAGAGCCGCATATTTCCGGAGATAAAGTGTACCAGGGCACCATGGAAGGATATGTGTATGCATTGAACCTGTCTGGTGGCGGGAGCGAAAAGCTTATTGCCTGGAAGTATAAGGCAAAGGCTTCGGTGAATACAGCTGTAGGTGTGGAAAATGGCAGTGTCTATTTTGGAGATAACAGTGGATCTGTGTATTGCCTGAATGAAGAGGATGGGAAGTCTGAGTGGGAATTCCAGGTACAAAAACCGGAGAAAAAAGCACGAAAGCACTTTACAAGCCCTGTTTTCCATAAGGACCGCCTTTATATTGGAGGAGCGGATAAACATATGTATTGCCTTGATGCACTGAGCGGAGAATTGCTGTGGAAAGTTGAAGCCGATGATTGGATTCGGTCAAGTCCTGTAGTAGATGATAATAACATTCATTTTGCTACGATCAGCGGAAGGATATACAACCTTAACCCAAAAGGAAAAATTCGTTGGGATCTTAAAATAAGCGATCATGCCATCTATGCAGACCTTGTTGGCAAGGATGATAAGGTGCTGATTACAGACAGCAACTTGATGCTATACTGTTTGAATAGCAAGGGAAAAAGAATTTGGGAAAAGAGTATTTTATGTGCTTTTGAAAATGAACAGGGGGAACGGATATTTACCGACCAGATTTCAGGGGGCACCTATTACCAGAGCAAGCCTACTGCCGCTGGAGGTAGTCTTTTTTTTGGCACACCCAGTGGATTTTTATTTTCAGCTGATGCGAGCACGGGAGAAGAAAACTGGAAGTTTGAGATGGGAGCAGCCATCTCGGTAGGTCCTGCCATTGCTGACGGTAAGATATATGCAGGACAACAGGGGAGCGAGCGCTTTTTCTATTGTCTGGACGCTT
>JAOZLK010000361.1 GCA_029934875.1 Bacteroidales bacterium
ATGGACAAATGGATTGAGACCTTCCGTGCAGCCAAACCAGCAGCAGGACATGACCGCGTCCTCATCCCCGGTGATCCTGAGCGTGAAAATGAGGAACGCATCGGTAGAGAAGGTATCAAGGTCCTTGGACCTGTTCAGAAGGAAATGAAGGAAATCGCCAATGAACTGGGGATAGACTTCGAAGTAAGAGCTTAGTGGTTATTGGTAATTGGTTAATGGTTATTGGTTATTGGTAATTGGTTAGTGGTAATTGGTTATTGGTTTGACAAATAACTACACACAACTCACTAATAACCACTTACTAATAACCACTTACTAATAACTAAGGCTTAATTTGGACTGGTCATAACATTTAGTTCAACTCAGGAACCCTTCCGGGTGTCCATGGGGCCTTCAGCTCTTCAAGCCTCTGATCCAGCATAGCAATCTCATCCACTACCTGCTCCAGGGCCTTCAGCACAGGTGGGAATTCCTCCTTTAGAATCTCCAGCTGGTCTGTTTCAGTTTTAGTCAGTGCCGCTGTGGATGACCAGTGGGTACGCACCATCACATTCAGCCTTTTATTCAGGGGCATATCCATGGGGGACAATTCCTCCCAGCTGGCCACAGCCCTTGGTCCTTCCAGGGTATATAGGATGTCCTTCAGTGCAGCATCAAGATCCAGCACCTTTTTAAAAACCTCAAGTCCAGTGCCTGGAGTCTGTTTGACAGCCTTCCTGATGGCCGAGAGCTTGCCTTGCTGCTCCCTGGCCAGGCTCCTGGTCCCTGTCATCACCCTGGATAATTCTGAGACTTCCGTTTGAAAAGCAGCCAGGGCCTCACGGTCCTGAACAGGGAGAGAGAATTGGTTCAGAAGCACCGCATTGAAAGGTTCTGCATCGCTTAGCTGGGTCACCCCATCCCTGTTTACCTGGTAAATTTCCACACTGTATGCACCCGGCATGGCCAGGAGCCCAGATCTTGAAGAGCCAAATTCCTCCTTTGAAGAGGCTGAGTTAAGTGGCTTGTTTGAGGAATAGCGCAGATCCCAGGTGATGCGATTCACCCCCTTTGAGCTCTTCTTATAGAGTTTCCTCACCCCGGCTCCTGATGCATCCCGTATGGCAAATACCAGGTAGGGTGACTCTTCAGCTTCCTCCTTTATGATTTGATCCCTGGTGGGCTGGGGAATAGGCTGTTTCTCTTTGAACAACTCCTTCTCCCTATCTATCCGTTCCTTTTTCAGGGTCGGGGGAACCTCCTTTATGAAATAAGTAAATGTGGCCCCGAATTCGGGATTTTTTGCTTTGTAAACACTGGATCCCTGTCCGTATTTACCTCCGGCCTGGACAAACATCAGAGCATCGGACACCTTGAACAGATGAGCATCCTTATCTATGATCGCCTTATCCAGTGCAAGTTCCCTGAGGGGAGTATAGTCATCCAGTATATAAAAACCTCTGCCGAATGTGGCAAGTACCAGGTCATTATCCCGTTCCTGGATCACAACATCTCTTACGCTGATGGTGGGCATACCAGAAGTGAATTTGCTCCATGACTCCCCCGCATCGATGGTGAAATAAAAGCCAAATTCGGTCCCTGCAAACAGCAATCCTGGCACAAGGGGATCCTGTTCAAGGGTATGAACGCATCCACTGTCGGGCAGGTTGGAAGCAATAGATATCCAGCTATTTCCATGGTCCACACTCTTTAAAATATATGCCTTGAAATCGTCACGTTTCCGGTTATCGAAGGATGCATAAACCACATTCTCATCAAAACGGTCGGCCATCAGGTCGCTGATGTAAGTATATTCGGGCACACCAGGAAAGCTGCTCAGATTACTCCAGCTCCCGCCACCATCTTCAGTAACAGAGATTACTCCATCATCGGTACCGGTGTAGAGAACTTGCTCATTCAGTCTCGATTCGGAAATGGATACTCCTGTACCCCAAAGACTGGTGGAAACATCCTTTACAACGGCATCCCGACTCCAGAACTGTCCCATCACCGGCCAGCTGTTTCGATCGGTACCTGAAGTCAGATCCTCGCTGATCACCTCCCAGGAGTTTCCACGGTCATCGGAGCGGAATAGTTTGTTGGCCATGGCATAGAGCCTTGTATTGGAGTGGTGACTCAGCACAAGTGGCGCATTCCAGTTCCATTTATAGGTCTCCTCACCCTTCCCGGGCCTGGGTTTAATATTGATGTTCTCACCACTCAGGCGGTCGTGCCGATACATGTTCCCATACTGATATTCACAATATACAATATGAGGATCCTCAGGGTCCGCTGCCACCCAGAATCCGTCTCCTCCCAGGATGGCGTTCCACTCCTCACTGCTTACGCCTTCCGTAGTCTTGTTCCTGGAGGGTCCCCCCAGTGTATTGTTATCCTGGGTTCCCCCGTATACATTATAGAAGGGGTATTCGTTATCAACATTTACCCTGTAAAACTGGGTAACTGGCAGATTGGATTTATACTGGAAGGTAGCACCTGCATCAAAAGACTCATAAACCCCTCCATCGCCACCAATCAGGAAGTGACGGGTATCATCCGGATCAATCCAGAGAGCATGGTCATCCACATGACGGTTGTCCAATCCAAGGCTCTTCCAGGTTTTCCCTGCATCCACCGTTACCCTGGAGACGGTTTCTACCGAATAGACCTTGTCCACATCAACGGGGTCGCAATAGATTTCATTATAGTACTGACCGCTGCTTGAGTGATCGCCCATTCTCTCCCAGGAGGCACCCCGGTTTACTGAACGATAAAATCCACCCTTGTCTTCAGCAGCCTCAACAATCAGGTAAAGCACATTGCGATTCACCGGTGACACAGCAATCCCCATTCCTCCAATATGTACGGAGGGCAAACCTTTCATCGCTTTAATCCAGGTCTCACCCCCATCCGTGGAACGATAGACAGCCGATTCCGGCCCTCCCCCGATTTTCGAATAGACGTGGCGCCTGCGCTGTTCACTGGTGGCATACATTACATCCGGATCCACAGGGTCCATCACGATGTTATTAACTCCCGTATTTTCACTGATGTCCAGCACCTTATTCCATGTGGATCCTCCATCGCTACTCTTATAGAGCCCCCGGTCTCCACCTGGTCCCCAGGCAGAACCCTCTGCTGCTACAAATACCACTTTGGAGTTCCTGGGATCAATCACAATACCACCAATGTGCCTGGAATCTTTTAATCCCATATTGGTCCATGATGCACCTCCATCTTCTGACTTATAAACCCCGTCTCCATAGGAAAGTGCACGCTGGTGGTTGTTCTCGCCTGTTCCCAGCCAGAGCAAGTTGGGATTGTTGGGGTCCATTACAATTACCGAAGTTGAATAGGACGCATAATTATCGAAAATAGGCTTAAAAGTTGTGCCGTTATTAAGGGTCTTCCACAGTCCTCCCGATGCCACAGCAACATACCACTCACTATGGTTTTCAGGGTTCACAGCAAAATCAGCAATCCGCCCTGATGTCAGGGCAGGCCCGATACTACGCCACTTTAATCCTTCCAGGGTTTTTGAGGGGATTCCAATTTCGCTTTCCTGCTCAGAGTCTTTCTTTTTCTCTTTTGCCTGGAGGGAAAATGGAAGCAATGAAGAGGACAGGAAAAAAACGATCAGGATAAAAGATATCCTGTTAAAGAATGAGTTCTTGGTCATGGTTGAGGGTTTATTTGATACAGTGAGCGAAATTAACAATTTGGGTTCAGAATCGGGAATATGCTTTTATGTTATATTAACTACTTTTGCTGAAAATACTAAGAAAATGTTCGATACTATTCTAAATCACAGAAGCATCAGGAAATATACAGGTGAGCCTGTCCCAAACGCGGTTCTGGATTACATACTGGAGGCCGGGACCCGTGCCTCTACCACAGGCAATATGCAGGTCTATTCTGTCATTGTAAGCACCGATGATTCTATTAAAGAGGAACTGTCACCCTGTCATTTCAATCAGCCCATGGTAAAGGAGGCCCCGCTTGTTCTTACCTTCTGTGCCGATTTCAACAGGTTCAATAAGTGGTGTAGCTTGCGTAAGGCCGAACCGGGTTATGACAACTTCCTCTCATTTATGACAGCAGCCATTGATGCCCTGCTGGTGGCACAGAATGTTAGTATTGCTGCAGAGGATGCTGGTCTGGGTATTTGTTACCTGGGGACCACCATTTATACAGCTGAAAAAATCATCGAAGTACTTGATCTGCCCAAAGGCGTGGTACCCATAACCACACTTACGCTTGGTTATCCGGATGAAAAACCGGAACTTACTGACAGGCTGCCGTTGGAAGCAGTAATACACCGGGAAAAATACAATGACTATTCGGATTCCGACATTGAAAATCTTTACCATGAGAAGGAATTAATCAAGAGTTATCAAGAGTTTGTCAAAGAGAATAACAAAGAAACCCTGGCGCAGGTGTTCACCGACATTCGCTATAAAAAATCGGATAACATACTATTTTCCAACAACTTACTTGATATTTTACAAAAACAGGGTTTTATGAATAATCAATAAAAAACGATCATTCGTAAAACATTTGGATGAATATCAGGTTCTTACATATATATGATGTGTTTTTTTGTTTTCATATAAATTCTATATTTGTACGCATCACATAAATGATGTTCGATTTAAAATAAAATGCCATGAGAAAAGCAGTGATCATTCTAGCAGTTGTATTTGCAGCAGGAATCCTGCTGAGTTCATGTAACAAACAAGCCTGCCCGGCTTATAGCCAGGTTGATACAGAACAAGCAGAGCAGCTGGGCTAGAAATCTTATCAGACCGAATGTTCCAAGTGAAGATTTACCCCCGGGGTAGATCTTTTTTTTTGCCTCCATGCCCCTAATCCTCTGTGGATTTCGTTACTTTGCAATAGAGCATTCCGAAAATCAATGAGAAAATATATTTTCATCCTTTTGATTTGCAGTTCATTCACCTTGACCGTAAAGGGCCAGGGAGAAATTGATAATCAGAGGAGTGCCCTGTTCAGGAATGAAAGTACTTTCGCCGGATTCCTGAATTCCAACGGATGGAGCGCCAACTACCGCCATGGTTACTACAGGGATGTCAAGAACCAATTTATAGTTGATATAGATTTCGCCTATGTAAAGGATCCCAAAGAGGTAAAGACCCAGGTAGTCTACGACTATAATTCACGGCGATATGTATACGGCAAAGAAAACCTTATGTGGGAATTAAAAGGTTTGGCTGGCTGGCAGAAGGAATTATACCGGAAATACGACAAGAATGGGATTTCCGT
>JAOZLK010000362.1:0-626 GCA_029934875.1 Bacteroidales bacterium
TTCCCGGCAGCCATGTGGCCATCAGTAGCCAAAATTGTTAAAGAGAGCAGATTGGGAACAGCCTATGCCACTATGTTCACAATTCAAAATTATGGCTTGCTCTTTTTCTTCTGGGGCATTGGAGCGGTTCTGGACCTGGCCAATAAGAAGGACCTGGAAGCCATCCGTTCAGGTGAAATGGCCTACAATTATACCGTACCCATTTTTATGCTTGTAATCTTAGGTGTGGTCTCTATTTTCCTTGCCCTGCAGCTGAAAAAGGCTGATGCTAAACAGAAATTTGGACTTGAGCTCCCCAGTGGAGTAAAACCTGAGTAGTTTGAAAAGAAAAGTGTATAGAGATTCATCATCGTTCATAATGTCGATGAAACCGTGCGCATATAAACATGTAAAAGAAAATACAATGAGTAGTATAAAAGATCTAGCACCTGTAGAGGTTTGGAAACACTTCTACGCACTTACACAAATTCCCAGGCCTTCGAAAAAAGAGGCTGAGGTAATTGCCTATATGAAAAAGTTCGGGGAAGACCTTGGACTGGAGACCATTGAAGATGAGGTAGGCAATGTAATTATAAAGAAACCCGCCACACCCGGCATGGAAAATCGCAAGACAGTGGTTCTGCAGG
>JAOZLK010000362.1:636-5256 GCA_029934875.1 Bacteroidales bacterium
CAGGGACACCTTGACATGGTGCCCCAGAAAAACAGTGAAAAGGATTTTAACTTTGAAACAGATCCTATTGAAACCCTGATCGATGGAGATTGGGTTACTGCCGATGGCACCACACTCGGAGCTGATAATGGCATCGGTGTGGCGGCGGCCATGGCTGTCCTGGAGTCAAAAGAATTGGTTCACGGGCCGGTGGAAGGACTCTTTACCATTGATGAAGAGACTGGCATGACAGGCGCTTTCGGTCTGAAACCCGGGATCCTGGATGCCGATATTTTAATCAACATGGACTCCGAGGATGAGGGTGAGGTTTACGTAGGCTGTGCAGGTGGTATTGATGTATCTGCAACAAAAAAGTATACTCCTGAAGCTACTCCCGCTGGTCATGTGGCTTATAAGATTCATGTGAAGGGTTTAAAGGGTGGTCACTCCGGAATAGATATTCCGCTGGGAAGAGCCAACGCCAACAAAGTATTGTTCCGCTTCCTGATGCAGGCTGAATGGGATCTGAAAATCAGACTTGCATCGGCCGAAGGTGGAGACCTCAGAAATGCCATCCCCAGGGACGCAGTGGGTGTGGTAGCAGTTCCCGACGCAGCTGCGGAAGCTTTCGAAAAAATGGTGGAAAGTTATCAGTCCATCTATCAGCAGGAGTTTGCTGAAACCGAACCCTATCTAGAATTTATCTGTGCAAAAACTGACACTCCGGCAACTGTTGTTCCGGTGGAAGAGCAGCAAAAGTTCATCAGGGCCATCTTTGCCTGTCCCAACGGGGTACAGCGCATGAGTCAGTCCATGGAAGGCCTGGTTGAAACCTCCAATAACCTGGCCATCGCCAAAGTTAAGGATGGTGAATTCGTAGCCCTGAACCTGACCCGCTCATCGGTTGACAGTGCCAAGGATGCAACTGCATGGAAGATTGCTGCAGTCTTTCACCTGATTGATGCCAATGTCGAGCTAAGCGGAGCCTACCCTGGATGGAAGCCCAATATGGACTCCCCCATTTTGAAGGTTTGCCAGGATGTATATAATAAGAACTTTGGGAAAATACCCGAGATTAAGGCCATCCATGCTGGACTGGAGTGTGGTTTGCTGGGTGGTGTTTACCCGAACCTGGATATGATCTCCTTCGGTCCGACCATTCGTTTCCCCCACTCACCTGATGAGAAAGTGGAAATAGAAACCGTCAAAAAATTCTGGGATTTTCTTGTCGTGATTCTGGCAGACATTCCAGTTAAATAGAACCTTCATTCTGGTTCTACAAAGGGTTGCTTTGGTAGTAAGCTGGCATTTTTTTACGAAGTAAAATACGCACCTTACAAGAAAGTAACCCTTTGTATTTATTTGGAAGTAGGTTCTATTAAAAAGGTGTACTGATGAGGGAACCTGCCTGGTAGACGGAGATTCTTTGCCTTGATAGCTCGCTGCTTCCAATCATCAGTTTCACTTCCACTACATCGGGAATCCTGTAGTATAGCACATTGGCCTCATTTCCAAGGCTCTTCCCCGAATAGTAGGCATCCAGGTTCCTTGTGGCACCTATGGGCTCAAGTGTGATATTGAGCGGGGCGCCTTCCATCATCTCCTCGGGCACCATGCCCAGCTGTTCAGAATACACACCCAGGGGATAAGTGCTTGCTTCCGAACCAGATTCAGGAACAATGAACCATGATCTTATTTCCTGGCGAAGCAACGATTTACCGATGAACAGAGTAAGGTACTCAGCCTCCAGATCATCAAGCTTGTCAAGTGCAGCCTTCATGGCCACTCCCTGTGGGAAAGCATCATATTCACCTGTAAGCAGTTCAAATCTCCTGGTGCGCAGTTCCAGGATGAAATCAGCTGCCTCCCGGGCTTTAATGCTAAGGGATTTTTGTTCAGTGATGGTCCGATTCACAGGAACATCAACAAAACCAGTATCTGTAATAATGGTTTTATACATGGTCGATGTTTTCTGCTCAAAATTGGATTCAATGCCAATATCTGTAAACTGGATGTAGTCCTGATTCACCGATACGCCCATTGCAGGGCTCTTGATTCCTTCTTTCACCCGCTCAGACCCATCCAGGATGACTCCCTTTTCCTGCAGGGTTTTAAAAGTTGAGGAAGAAAATGCACCTTCCACCAGGTGCATCTGAAATGCCATTTGCGGGTCCGCCTCCTGGTGAGGACTGAGCTGCAGGTCATTGATCTTCCACAGACTGTTATTTTGCCGGATTACATCTTTAACGCCCAGGTACTTTTCAGCATACTCGCGGAAAGGACCGGGAATGTGCCTGGTTTCCTGAAGCACCATCTCCACCTTCAGAACGGTCCGGGGCAGAACGTAGACTCCCAACTCAGTGGATTCAGGAATCTGCTCGCCCAGGGGAGCAACTTTTACCTGCATTACAGCAGGTGCTGAACATGCTGCAACAAAAGCTGCAAGGGCTGTAATTATAAGGATCTTTTTCATGAAATCTGCATTAATGTACTTTGCTACGAAATTAGCACTTCGTCCCCTCCTTTACAAAAAAACATATCAAATGTTCAGTTGCTTAAATGCAGCTCCCAGTTTACGGTTGATGTCACCGGCAATCATGGCCTCCTGGCTGAATGCTTCCATGGCAAGGTCACCTGCAAGACCATGGAGATAAACACCTGCCAGTGCTGCATCCAGCTGCTTCATTCCCCTGGCCAGCAGCCCGGTGATCAAACCGGTAAGTACATCGCCACTTCCGCCTGTGGCCATCCCCGGATTACCGGTGGTATTGAACCAGTAGCTACCATCGGGTGAAGCAATGCCTGTGAAGGCACCCTTCAAAACAACGATTACTCCATGTTTCTCCGCAAAGCTTCGTTGTTTCAGATGACGTTCATAAGCAGAACTGCATTCTCCAGCAAGGCGATCAAACTCTTTGGGATGGGGAGTAAGAATGGTGCCCGTGGGAAGCAGGTCAAACCACTCCGGGTGTTGAGAAAGAATATTAAGTGCATCGGCATCAATCACCAGGGGTACCTTTGCCCTTTCAAGGAGCATGAGCAGACCCTTACTGGAATTGGGTTTGCAGCCCAGTCCCGGTCCTATTCCAATGGCAGTATATGAAGCCAGGTCAGGTGGCTCACTGAAGAGGATGTCCGACTGATCCAGGCTCACCAGTGCCTCCGGCAAAGCGGTCTGCATAATATTGTACCCAAAGCGGGGCACATGCACCGTTGCCAGGCCTACCCCTGCACGAAGACAGGCCTCACCTGCCAGCAGGGCTGCACCCATCATCCCATAGCTTCCCGATATAATCAGCCCATGACCAAAGGTGCCCTTATGAGCAAAGCGGTTTCGATGAGGAAGCAAAACACGGATTTGTTCCTTTTCAATAGTCTGATAAACTACCGGGGATTCTTCGATGGCCTGAGGATGCAGCCTGATATCATGAACCCGCCACCGGCCCACATAAGGATCATTCTCACTGAAAAAGAAAGACAGAAAAGGAAATTGGAATGTGAGGGTATATGTGGCCCTTATTACAGAAGTATAATCATTGTCAGCATTATCCTCTCCCAACAATCCTGAAGGGATATCAATTGAAACCACCACACCCGGATGCAGGTTTATGTGCTGGATTACCTTTGCAGGAAATCCGGAAGCCGTCCTGGATAGGCCAGATCCGAAGATGCCATCAAGCACCACATCTGCTTTATCAATTGCAGGAAGCGGATCACTCTCCCCTATTTCGCTTAAGCGGACCAAGCCCTGGTTCATCAGCCGCTGCTTGTTCAAAGCACAATTCCTGGACAAGTTCCCAAAGTCAAGCAGGTAACAGTCCACCCTGTATTGCCTTTCTGCCAGCAGCCTGGCCATGGTAAGCGCATCCCCACCATTGTTCCCTGGCCCGGCAAATATGATTACTTTCTGATCAATGTGATAGTGGCGAACATACCAGCCGCTAAGTCGAAGAGCAGCCCGTTCCATCAGATCCTCTGAAGCCACCGGCTCATTGGTGATCGTAAAAGCATCAATTTCCTGTACCTGAGCCGCCCTGAAAATTTTCATAACTTGCTGTTTGCATCAAATTTAAGAAAAAACTATTTCTATATTTGTGCCCATTAGGAAAATCAAAGTATTCACGAAAACTAATCTCAATGTTAAAAGGACATCCAAAAGGACTTTATGTAGCCTTCTTTGCAAACATGGGGGAGCGCTTTGGCTTCTATACCATGATGGCAATCCTGGTTCTGTTTCTGCAGGCTAAATTCGGACTTTCTGCAGAGAAAGCCGGTGATATCTATAGCTGGTTTTATTTTGCCATCTATGCCCTGGCGCTGCTTGGTGGAATTCTGGCCGACGCCACAAAGAAGTATACGGCGGTCATTTCCATGGGCCAGGTAATCATGTTTGTGGGATATATTATGATGGCCATTCCCGGGTTGCCCTATTCTGTGGTCGTGATCGCTCTCTTTACCATTGCTATTGGAAACGGCTTCTTTAAAGGGAATCTTCAGGCAGTAGTGGGTCAATTGTATGATGATCCTAAATATGACAAGGTACGTGACAATGCCTTCCTGATCTTTTATATGGGAATCAATGTGGGTGCCTTCTTCGCTCCCTTTGCCGCCATGGGCGTCAGAAACTGGTGGTTGAAAACA
>JAOZLK010000363.1 GCA_029934875.1 Bacteroidales bacterium
TGCATGAATTAGAGATATCACCAATAAATTCAGATTCTATCTTTCTTGGAGGAGTCCGTCAGTATAGATATAATCCCTCCACCACTAATCTCGATGCAATTGGATCCAATTTACATTCTGATCTAAGAGATTTCCATATTAGCTCCTCAGGAGGTAATACTACAATTTATCAAGGCAACGATGGAGGCTTTTATTCTTCCATTGATAACGGAAATACATGGACAAATCTTACTATTGGATTACAAGGTGCTTTATTCTATGGGATTGCAATATCGGAGACGAGTCCTAACGCCTATCTTGGAGGAGTTGGTGATTGTGGAACGCATTTTAATAATGGAACATCTTGGTCCCATATGTGCATTGGTGGGGATGGCGGCACTTGCCTAATTAACCACACGAATAATAATAATATGTTTGCAATGCAAAACTCATCAGTCCGATATACTACTAATGGCGGCGGAATTTGGAATCCTACCGGAGAAAGTGTACACGCTTATAATAAACCACTAATTCAACATCCAACTTTGAATAAAATCTATTTAGCTGCAATATATGATTGGAAATTTACTATTCGGTATACTACAGACTATGGCGCTAGTTGGAATAGCCTTATGACTGGCTGGAGTACAGGAACAATATTTGCTATGGACATTAGTGAATCTAACCCCAGTACCATGTATATTTCAAGAACAGAATATAGTTCTATACTATCAACCTCAGTCCAGAAAACAACGAATGAAGGAAGTACATGGATTGATATTACCTCAAATCTTGGGAGTATTGTAAATGAAGCACACGTCACAAATATTGAAGTGCATCCGACAGACCCGGACAACGTTTGGATTTGTTTTGGAGGAGTATCTGATGGCAATAAAGTATATCATTCTACCAATGGTGGAACATCATGGTCAAATATTAGTTACAATCTAGAAAACGTACCCGTGATGGATATTCTTTATGACCATGGCAACCATCAAATATATATTGCAACTGATATTGGCCCATACTATATGGATTATAATGGGACTTCTTGGGCCAAAATGGGAGAATTTCCACAAACTATAACTTCTACACTTGCTTTAAGTGAAACAACCGGAAAGCTATTTGCTGCAACATGGGGAAGAGGATTATGGGAAACTGAAATACCAGGTCATTGTTTCAATGGATCAAACAAAAACATTTGGGTGAATACGACATATACAGAAAACAAAGAACTATGTCAAAATCTTGTATTATATGCGGGCACATTGACTGTTGAAGCAACTCTTACTATGCCATTTGATGCCACAATTACAGTAAGATCAGGCACCACTTTAACTGTTGATGGGGGTACTATATTGAATGCTGATATTATTGTTGAATCTGGAGGTACCTTGATACTTGATAATGGGGGTATTATTGAGCTAATCGAGGATGATGACCTCAATGCGAATAGTGGCGCTCAAGTACAAATAGATCAGGGAGAGGTTAGGTTGTCTACAGAATAAAAAAAATAGATGACAATTTACTTAAAAAGAAAACCTGGTCTCCCCGGTTTTTTTTACACCTCAATATATTTTATAGTATGAGGCTAACAATCAAGCAGGAGAAGCCAAAGTTATATCGATTTGGATGTAGATCCATCAAAAACAAGTGCACTTGATGCAGTAAAAAATAATGATATATCACTGACCGTCTATGACAAAATGGGCATTGTAGTTCATACCGAAAATGTAACAAGCTTACCACACAGAATTTATACCTATAAATTCCAGAATGGCGAGTATATTGCTACAATTCACACTCAATAAAAGTAGGTACGGAAAAGAACCAGTGGATTGAATCAATTATATCTATCGTTAATCACTAATCACTTTTTAATCTAAGAATTCAAGGCAAGCTTGTATCTAATTGCAAGCTTGCCTTTTTTGATGCCAAGAATAATTAATGATGAAATTTGTAGTGAGGTTTCAGTTCAAAGATGCCCTGATTTCATCGACTTCTGTATCCGTGAGGTCAAACCATTCGCCTCTGATCCGTTTTTCTGAATAAGCATTATGAAGAGCTTGTTCAAACGAAACTGCAATCTTTCTGTTTGGAAATTTCTTGTTGCAGATCATCTCAAACCAGGCCGACCCAATGGCACTTGGCATGAGGAGATGGGTTATGGATTAGTGGATGCTGGAGCTGCAGTTGAATCGGCAGTTTGCGATCATACTATTGAGAATACAATCTATTCTTCAGACATAACATTAAGTGGATGTTCTAGCGTTGAAATGGAAGATGTCCTAGTAGAAGATGATGCAGTTCTTACAATTAAGAATGTTGGAAGTTTATCTATCGAAGGCCCTTTTGAAGCTGAAGCGGGAACGGAGCTTATTTTTGACTAATGATCAACATATCAAATTTTCCGAATGGATGCCAATAATTGTAGAACCAAGACCAAAATCAAAACGGTCCTGGTTTTTACATTTTTTATCACTACTGTCCGACTAAAATAACATAGAAAATAGAAGGGTACTCCCCGGAGGTTTCACCTTCATGTTGTAATTTAGTTTTTGCCAAAACAAATACAACATGAGTAAAAATACAGAAATAAAGTTTGTCGGACAGCCGATCTTCAAACAGATAGTGAATTTGACAGATGCAGTGAAAGATTCCAATTCGTCTACCGATAATTGGAGCTTTGTTTCGTGGTATTTTTTTACCTGTTTGTAGGGTTTATGGGTGATTATGAAATTCAGAATCTTGCCGCCCTCAAACAAAAATGAAATCTTTGAATCAATAACTAACTTGAATTCACTTGGCTCAAATCTAAATATAATGTAATCCTTGTTCTCAAGATTATTGAAGGTGAAAAAGAGGAATTTACTATCATCCCATAATACTATGCAATCCCTTTGATCTAAATCGTAATTCCTGCCTCCAACCGTTTTCCAAGTTATTTCCTTTGTCCCACTAAAATCATCCCTCGAGATGTTGACTAGATTGGTGAACCTCTTTTTGTTTAAATTAAATATCTTATCTGCGGTTGGATTCTTATATATGATGAAGACTGTTTCTAGTTCTTGCAATACTTCGGCCTCACCACTGTATCTACTCTCAGCTTTTTTAAATATCTCAATTACACCATTGCAGGATGCCTTCAAATCATATTGCATAAGAACTTTCGGCTCCCATTTGACCAATAACTTGGCCCTTTCTGACAATATCGCCTGTACTTACACTGAGTTCTTCAACGAAGAATCGTTCATTTTTGTGTTCATCGAGGACAGCTGAATTACTATAAGCATAGAGCCTTTCTTCGTCTGGTATAGGTTCTGCTGGTTGAGAAAGGACTGCTACTTCTTTTAAGATTACGGGTTTCTTCCTCTTTCTTTTGAATAATCTCATAGTTAGGTGCTTCGAAGTTATAAAGGTAAAAAAACCCAACAAGGATGGTGATTTGTTAAGACATTGTTAAGAATGCACTCCCCTTTAATAAAATGGCTCTTTTGTCCATAAAGAGATTGTTGAGGTTGATATATAAATCAAAGACCAGGTTGAATCGTCCTTTGGATTGGGTTCGTAAAAAGCATGGAGGTTCTTCAATAGCAATGATTAAGTGAGAACGAGGACAATATACCTGGGTATTGCTATGGATGTTCGGACTGAGAACTAATGCGGAAATACGCCAGTTACCTTGATGAAATGCTAACTTATAAACTATCATTGAAAGTGAAAGAATGATCAGTAATGCGCTATCCCGCTCCAATAAAACTCCTGCTCTGACTGCCCGATTTGTCAACAGGTAAGGAGTAAACCTCGAAAGAGTAACCTGTGGAGTGAACAAGAATGATGGAAATTTAACTGGGACATCAGGATAGAAAGTGGCCTCCACCCTCACAGACTGGAATTAATGCCTTTATTTTGGCTGGACCCTGTTGGCTGGGAGAAGAAATTCGGTATGCTCTGTACTGAAGTGAATGATCTGATGAAGAACCAAAAGTTATAAAAGTTATAAAAAACCACACCCAAAGATTCAACTCAAGTCTTTAATTAATATAGATTGTCTGACATCTATGCTTTACAACATATGGGAAAAGGGTCACAAATTCACTCCATCCCGAATTAACCATAAGTTAGTGGTTCTTTACTAAATTATGGTTTAAACTGGCACTAGATGAAAACTGGTTTGAATCAGCATATTGGCACGCATATTGCCCATTTGCAAGTACTATTAACCCTAACTATTTTTATGATGATACACAACCCCAACAAACAGAAAATGCTTATTAGATTATTGCTTGTAACATTTTTTTTCCTCAGTGCCTTATTCGATCTCCATGGGCAAATTCAAAAGAAGAGCCTGATGGTTGGTGGAGAGATGGATATCCCCTTTCAGAATCAAATTCGAGAAGAAAAAACATTCTACCTCAATTCAAAAGTCGGGTATTTCATTGTTGATAATCTAGCAATAGGCATAATCATTGAATCCGAACTGTTCATTGAATACGATCATCGAACTTTTAGCCTTGGAGCCGGCCCAATGATTAGATATTACGTTGGACAGAACAAGGTGAAACCTTTTGGGTCTTTTTCTTATGTGGCCTCAATAGTTACGGGAAACTTTTTTAACCCCAATGAATTCCTATCACACTTGCAGCCGGGGATTGGAATCTGCTATCAATTAAGACCAACTATAGGAATAGAGGCACTTATAGGTTATGATCATTATTATAGTAATAGTGGTCACAGCCAGAACGAATCATTTTGCTCCTTACACATAGGCTTTCAAATTTTTATCCCACCAAATAATAGTACTAACTAAGACCAAAAAAAATGATTCAAAAACCAATATTGTTTGCAATCCTATTGAGTATTTGCACCTATAGCATTGGCCAGTTAATTTCACCTAGCGTGAGTTTATTACGACACAGCTTGTAAAACGCCGTAAGAAGCAGAGCATCATAAAGATAGGCGTTATTTATTTGTATACACCAACATCCTTGATTTTGGGTTGTTCATTATGAAGATTTTCTAGCCCTAAAGTTGACATGATTTTTTCCTCTTGTTCACTCATTATCTCAAGCATGTAATTTGCTTTAGGCTTTCCTGCTTTTTTTGATTCTTCCAGCACAGTTGCCAGTCTGATATTATTGAGCATATCCAATAATCCATCCAGGCTCCCCTTATAACCTGCCTTTAACCTTGCTTCTCTCCAAATGATACTGGATAACAGGTATCCGATCACACAAATAAAGTAATGCACCTTTATCTTCTGGTCAGTCCAGTGA
>JAOZLK010000364.1 GCA_029934875.1 Bacteroidales bacterium
GAAATCCAGTGCACCCACCTTCATCTTGAGCACCCGAAAGCCCGATTGCAGCTTTGAAGCGATCTGCTCCATCATAAATTCCCTCTCACCCATCCAGATCAGGCCGTTCGTGGGAATTCCGGATGTACCCCCTGTAAATGCAGAAGGAAAAAGTATTCTTTGACCGCCGCTTTCAAGGTCCTTAAGGGCTGTCTCAAGAGCAAACTGAACACCTGGCAGTGAAGGCAGGTACTGGGCAGGATTCATCTCTTCCCTGCTGATCAGCTTACAGATATGATCCAGTTTGATCTCCATTTCTTCGGGATCCTCAACGCTCAATCCGGGTATAAGCGAGACCTCGCCCACACCACTGACGCCATCATCAGTCAGGATTATATACCAGCAGGGTTTATGGAGCAGAACGCCCCGGGATGTGCCCGCAGGACGGATAAAATGAAGTGGGCGTGAGATATATTGCGCCTGTAGCATTTAAAGTACAAGTCCAAGTCCGAATGACAGTGAAAAGAGCAGGGTGGCAACCGCCAGTTTTTTTAACTCGGCATTCAGTTCAAGGGGGACAGTGTTTTCGATTACCTTCTTCACATCCGAAATCAGCAGAGGTACCGGGATCAACAGCAGGAGTTGCAAATAGGACTCGAAGCGGATAATCGTGTAGGTAAGGGCAAACAAAAAGGCAGTCGCCAGTAATATTACATGGTAGGCTTTGGCCCAGGGAACACCCATTCGTACCACCAGGGTAAACTTCCCGTTCTCCGCATCATTCTCATGATCCCTCAGATTATTCAGATTCAGTACACCCACGCTTAGCAGGCCCACCGAAGAGGCTGGAAGCAGGATGGCGGGATGAAAAGTTCCGGTGTGCAGGAAGTAGGTTCCGGCCACCCCAAGGATGCCGAAATAGATAAATACCATGATATCACCAAAACCCACATAGCCGTAAGGTCGCTTACCAATGGTATATTTAATGGCTGCAAATATGGCCGAGAAGCCCAGTAAGAAAAAGATGGCATAACCCAGCATCTCTCCTCCCCTGAGTCCGAACCAGATTAATAGCGAGCCCGACAGAAGGCTGAGGATAACAAAAACACCGATCATCCAGCGCATCTGGCCACTTGTAACGAGCCCTGACTGCATAACCCTTAAGGGTCCCAGGCGTTCCTCATTGTCTGTTCCCTTCACCGCATCGCCGTAATCGTTGGCCAGGTTAGATAAGATTTGCAGGAAAAGCGTAGTCAGGCTTGCAAACAAGAACACAGCCCACTTAAATCTTCCCTCAGAAAAACCCAGGAAAGAGCCCAGGATAGTAGCTGAGAGTGCCAGAGGCAAAGTACGTAGTCGAAAAGCTTTAATCCAGACGGATGAGTGGCTCATGGGACAAAATTACGATTTTCTTTTGTTATAGACTCAGGGTAATTTGGGGAACTGGTCCCAGTCGGGTTTTCTTTTCTCAAGGAAGGCTTTCTTCCCCTCCTGTGCCTCTTCGGTCATATAGTAGAGCATGGTTGCATTCCCCGCAAGTTCCTGGATTCCGGCCTGACCGTCAAGTTCTGCATTGAGGCCGGACTTAATCATCCTCAGGGCAATGGGACTGTGCTGCATAATCTTCTTACACCACTCAACCGTAGTATCCTCCAGTGCTTCCAGGGGAACCACCTTGTTCACCAGTCCCATCTCAAGTGCCTCTGCGGCGGTGTACTGCTCACATAAAAACCAGATTTCCCTGGCTTTCTTCTGTCCCACATGCCTGGCCAGGTAGGAGGAGCCAAAGCCGGCATCAAAAGAGCCCACCTTCGGCCCGGTCTGGCCAAAGCGTGCATTCTCCGAGGCAATGCTAAGGTCACAAACCACGTGCAGTACATGTCCCCCGCCAATGGCATAACCATTCACCATGGCAATTACGGGTTTGGGTATGGAGCGGATCTGGCGTTGAACATCCAGTACATTCAAGCGCGGCACCCCGTCCTTGCCCACATAACCTGCAAAACCCTTCACATTCTGGTCCCCTCCGCTGCAAAAAGCCTTATCCCCTTGGCCGGTCAGGATCACCACCCGGACCTCTGCCATCTCCCGGCAAATCACCAGTGCTTCACTCATCTCCTTTGTGGTATCGGGGGTAAAGGCATTGTAGTACCTGGGCCTGTTGATGGTGATCTTTGCAATCCCCTCGTAATAATCCAATTTTATCTCCTCAAAGTCTCTGAGGCTTTTCCATTCTCTGCCTGCCATAGATGCTATTTCTTAATGTCCATAAACTCCTTAAAGATACGACTATTTTCCTGCTCAGCTGTATCCACATCCAGCACGGACAGGGAGCTTCCGGCGCTAAAGAAAGTAGCGATCGCGCCTCCTAATTCATCCTGGGCACCCACATGCATGGCCTGTTTGCTAAAGGATTGAGCAAGCAAAGCCGGGGAAGCAGGATGATGGGTCACAGAAAATTCCTCGAAGAATTCCATGTCTGATGGTCCTTCCAGAAGGCGAAAGATCCCTCCTCCCTGGTCATTGAGCACCACGATCTTCAGGTTCTCAGGAAATTTCCTGTTCCAAAGAGCGTTGGAGTCATATATAAAACTTAAATCGCCCACCAGCAGGATGTGGATCTGCTCCGAAACCAGGGCGGCTCCCACTGCAGCAGAGACACAACCGTCGATGCCCGACGTTCCCCGGTTCGAGTAGTAGCTAAGGTCCTCCCTGTGGGGTACAAGCTGCGAATAGCGTATGGTGGAGCTATTTCCAAGGTGAAGCACCGATCCCGGGGGTGCTGCTGAAAGGATGGCATTTATGACCCAAAGATTTCCATATTCCAGGGACTGCATTTTTTCCTGAACATGTAGCCTGACCCTTTCCTGTCCGCGCTTCCAGTTCTCCAGGAAGTGGTTCTTAAAACCAGGGCTTTCATCCCCTGACACAAGCTTGGCAAGGAGCTCAAGCGAAGTAGCCGGGTCTTCGTCGATCTCCACATGCTTCAGATCGGGGTCTTTCTGCAAAAAGAGCTTCAGCCGTTTTGAAACCACCTGTCCCCCGAAAGTGATTAAAAGGTCCGGGATCAACGCCTCTCTTCCATCCTTATCCACAGCTGCCAGAAGCAGTTCCGGTTGAGAGATAAAACCATCACCCGGCAAATTGGCAATATTCTCTGCAATCACCACAGCCTGGCTTTTGTGAACCAGCTTGGAAAGCTGTTCTCTTACATCTTTGGCGACCTGTCCCATCCCCACAAGCACCAGTATCCTGGTATTGACATCCACACTTCCGAAATCTGAAACTGGCTCAGGATTCTCCAGGACAGGAGCATGCCGGGCAGTCCCATCCAGGGCCGGGGGAAGTATTTCGTAAAGTGGCTCCTCCAGCGGGACATTCAGGTGAACCGGACCGGGGGGGAAGGCCAGAGCCGAGGCAAAGAGGCTCTCCATATGCCGGATCACCCGGTCCAGGTCCTCCTCATGGGCCACAGGAAGTGGCACCTGGTAGAAACCCTTGGTATAAGCATAGAAAGGTGCACCCTGGTCGATGATCTGGTTATTGAAGAGTGCGATCTTTTCCAGGGGACGATCGGCTGTGATCACAAAGAGGGGAATCTGCTGATGGTAGGCCTCGGCAACTGCAGGTGCCAGGTTAAGTACAGCGGTTCCCGAGGTAGTAAGCACCACCACCGGTTCTCGCAAGTGGCGTGCCATTCCAAGTGCCAAATAGCCTGCAGAACGTTCATCCACAATACTGTGGCAATGAAAACCTTTAAAGGATGTGAAAAGCTGGATAAGCGGAGCATTCCTGCTGCCCGGACAGATGATCACATGGTTGATTCCATGCATTCTTAAAAGAGGTCCAAGCTCAGCGATATGTTGATGCCGTCTCATCGATGGGCTGTATGTTTTTTATATAGGTCCTCAGGATCTTCATCAGCGATTCGGCCTTTAGGCGGGTTTCATCCCACTCATCCCCGGGATCTGATTCAAGGGTGATCCCTCCTCCCACAAAGAGCGAAATGTAGCCCGGTGTTATCTTCATACACCTCAGGTTCACGAATAAGTCAAGCTCTGCATCCTTACTTACCGGACCCAGGAATCCTGTATAATACTCCCGGTCGTGCGGCTCCAACTCCTTAATAAAACGAATGGCATCATCCTTGGGCTGACCGGCCACTGCAGGAGTCGGGTGAAGTGCTTCCACCAGTTCCCAGAGTTTCCCCTTAATTCTTTCTATATCAAGTGAGAAATCGGTCCGAAGATGCACCAGGTTACCTGCCCTCTTCACGTAGGGAGAGGAAACCCTGTAATCCCTGATTCCAAAGTAGTGTAATACATCGTGTATATAGCGGGTAACATATTCCTGCTCAAGTGCCTCCTTAACCGTCCACTTATCGATGTTCATATGCCGCTCGGCAAAGGACCGGGTTCCGGCCAGGGAGACCGTCGAAACCCTGTTCTCACTCAATCTGAGCAGTGGTTCAGGAGAGGCACCCATCCAGCATTCCTTATCACTTTTAAAGAGGTAAACAAAGGCATTCGGGTGCTTTCGGCACATGGCCTGGTACAACTTTGGAAGGATGGAAAAGTAGTTTCCGTCAATGGCCTGAATCCTTGACAGGACAGCTTTCTGGAAGGCCCCCTTGGATATGGAAGATTTGATTCCCTTCACCTGCTCCATGTAAGCTTCCTTTCCAATCACATAGGGATCCGGGTCCTTCCATGAAACAGATGGCCCGGCTTCAAGCTCTTCTGCCTGCCGCAGCACGGTCCTGTTAATCTGATTGCTCTCCATAACAAGATCGGGACGGATCAAATGGTAGTGATGTCCGTTACGGGTGTCAAAGGGCGCCATGATAAATCCGTCAACCCCGGAAAGATCCTCAATGGCGCTCCCGCCTGTTTCCCTGTGGTTCTTCTGAATATAGGTAGTGGAATGATCCTCCTGGGGCAGTCTGAAAGTTACAAAAGATAAGTTCCTGGATAGACAGAGCTTGTGGATGTTGTGTAGACCTTCATTCATGGTATTAGCCTGGCTGTTCCGCCTTATCCGGTTTCGGTTTAACACTATTGGTAACACGGCTGATGGAAATAAGTTTTCGCTTATCATCTTTTATTTCCACATCCCAGACATGTTTAAAATCAGCCTTTACCACTAGTCTTGCGTAAGCATGCAGCATCCCCTCCCTGGCAGGGTTCAGATGCTGGCTGTTGACCACCGAACCAAATACATAGAATTTATCGGGATCAACCAGAAGAAAGGAACCGGCACTACCCACAGTTTC
>JAOZLK010000365.1:0-4017 GCA_029934875.1 Bacteroidales bacterium
AAGCGGATCAGGTTAAATGACAGCTGGATAGATGTGGAGCGTCAGAAAATCAGGATCGACAGTGATGGGACTTTCCGGATCCGAATTAAGGGTGAGCGCCTCTTCCCACAAACAATTTACAGACAGATCACTGCTTCAGACTCCGAACTGTATTACTTCGAGGAGACAGATCATGGGTCTAAGATCCGGACAGGCAGCTCAAGCAGATACCTGCCACTTCAGCTTGAAGGCATGGTCACCGAGTATCATCCCAATGGAAGGGAGAAGTCAGTTTCATTTTATCAAAATAACCAGCTTCAATCCAACCAGAATTGGCTTTCTGATGGAAATCCCTACATAGATTCCATATTCTATTCAAGCGATCAGGAGCCTGTTTTCCAACCTGGCGTGGCATACTTCAACAGCTTCCTCCTTGAGGAATTGGGAAAATCGGGAATCAACTTAAATGAGTATGATGACGATATCGTAATAGCCTGGGTGGTAATGGAAACAGGAGTAATTGATGGAGCCATTGCAATGAAAGGAAAATCCCTGGAAATGAATAAATTACTTTGCGATATCATTAGCCGGACCCCGGGAGAATGGGAACCTGCTATGCTGAACGGAGAGCCGGTTCGCTATTTTATGTCCATACCAGTGAATATCACTCACCACGAAGTAAAGTTTCAGGAGCTTGAGTATACCTGGGGCGTACTGCATTATAACAGGTACTGATATAAGGAAACTATTTATACAGAGGTCCGTATGTGGCACAGGCCCTGTAATCAGAACCTTCCATATCCATGCCAAAGGCTGACCAGGAGCTTGGTCTGAATATCTGATCTTCAGGCACATTGTGCATACATACAGGAATCCTCAGCATGGCAGCCAGGGCCATTAATTGAGATCCGATATGTCCGTAGGCAAAAGCACCATGGTTGGCTCCCCAGTTGGCCATTACAGAATAGACATCCTTAAAATTCCCATCGCCCGTAAGACGAGGTACGAACCAGGTGGTGGGCCAGCTGGGACTGGTACGTTCTGTAAGGGTGAAATGCACATCTTCAGGCAATTCAATTGTATGCCCTTCAGCAATTTGCATGACCGGGCCCTGCCCTTTGATGATATTAATTCGGCTCATTGTGATGGGCATGTTACCCTTCGTATTGAAAGTGGATGAAAATCCTCCTCCCCTGAAATATCCGATGTCGGCAGCTCCCCAGCTTGTACTGTCCAGACAGGCCTGGGCTTCATCTTCAGTTATTTCATACCAGGGCTTCATGGCCGGTT
Source organism: Bacteroidales bacterium (assembly GCA_029934875.1). GTDB lineage: Bacteria > Bacteroidota > Bacteroidia > Bacteroidales. Next base: position 1,270 of record JAOZLK010000365.1, read on the forward strand.
TACCATCAATGCTCTGTTCCCCACTCCCATCCAATGCAGAGGGCCCCGAGTTAATCAGGTGAATAAAACCATCCTTTGCATCCCCTGTGAGGTCAAAACCAGTTACACGCTTCACAGCATCGGGACTCCAATAAGTACGTACATCACTGAATACCTGGGCAGCTCCGGTAAGCAGGTGGCCAAATAGCATGGCTACTCCATTGAGGCTGTCGTTTTCAGTGGCCAGCATATAAGGCTGGCGGATGCCATTCCAGTCAAAGGAGGAACAAAGCATGGCCTCCATAAAGTCACCATTGGGGAAATGATCGGTCCATTGGCGCTGTCCCTGGAAGCCAGCTGCGATGGCATTATGCCCATGCGCTTCTTCACCGAAGCCAAGATCTTTTAATTTTGGATTTCCGACCATCAGGTCACGTCCAATTAAGGCCATCTTGGCTACAAAATCCCACTCCTCGGCCTTTTTTTCTGCTGATTTCTGAATTTCCGGCGGATTCACATCCTTACCCTCTTTGCACTTGTCTTTTATCCAATTCCGGGCCAGGCTTAGCTCCTCAGGATCGAAAATTCCTTCTTCGATGCGCCTGGTAAACTCCGACATATCCACATACTCGCAGCGCATACCCAGGAATTCTTCAAAGAAATCAGCATCCACTATAGAACCGGCAATACCCATGGAAACACTGCCCATGGAAAGGTAAGATTTACCCTTCATACCGGCTACGACCAAACCTGCTTTCACAAATGTGAGAATTTTCTCCTGCACATCTTCCGGAATCTCCGTATCATCTGAATCCTGCACATCCTTTCCATAGATCCCAAATGCAGGTAAGCCTTTCTGATTATGTCCTGCCAGGGCAGCTGCCAGGTAAACAGCACCGGGGCGCTCGGTTCCGTTAAAACCCCATATGGCTTTGGGAAGCAAAGGATCCATATCGATGGTTTCACTTCCATAGCACCAGCAGGGTGTTACGGTCAAACTGACCCCAACCCCTTCGCGGGCGAACTTATCTGCTGTAGCTGCGGCTTCAGCAACTCCACCAATACAGGTATCTGCAATGACACACTCCACCTTTGATCCGTCGGCATGTTTCAGATTCATTTCAATCAATGATGCGGCACTTTGTGCCATTTTCATGGTCTGATCCTCCAGTGACTCCCTTACACCATTCAACCTTCCGTCGATGGTTGGCCTTATACCCACTTTGGGGGTGCTTCCGATTAATCTTTTAGAACTCATGTTGTGTTTTTATTTATTAGAATCTTGTTTTAAAATAAGAAATTTCTTATACCGCTCGAGGGAACGGCTCGACTCGGCCAGGGGAGTATAAGTCTTCACCGGGTAACACTTCTTTACCAGGCTTCTGCCCTCCTGAATATCCGCAATCTTGCCCATTGCAAGAGCCTGGATCATGATGTTACCCAGGGTGGCCCCTTCCACCGGACCCGACACTACTTTCCTGCCACAAATGGTGGCAATTCGCTGGTTCAGGTAATCAGACTGGCTCCCTCCACCCACCAGGTGCAATACCTCTATAGGTTTCCCTGAAAGTTCTTCCAGCCTTTCGATATGATACCTGAAGGAAAAGCAAAGGCTGTCATAGGCACAAAGCAAATACCCTCCGAAGTTTTCGGGCCTGGCCTGATCTGTCCGATCGAAGTAGGCATCAAAGGCTTCCTTCATATCTTCCGGATTATAAAACCCGGGGTCGTCTGGGTCGATCACCTGCATAATGGGCCCCCCTTCCTTTGTCATTTCTTCGATCCGGGTAAAGGATGGATCTCCAGAAAGATGCTTCTTCAGGCCCTGCAAGAGCCACAATCCGACAATATTCTTGAGGGTTCTGTATGTATTGTTATAGCCCCTTTCGTTGGTGAGCCCCAGTTTCAGCGCTTCCTCACTGATCAGCGGCTGATCCGATTCCACACCCACGATGCACCAGGTACCGGCCGAGATGTAGGCAAAATTGGGATTCTCGACAGGCAGGGCAGCCACCACGCAGGCAGTATCATGCCCGCATACGGCAATCCCCTCCATGTCAGTGTCTTCTGCCTCAGGAATCGTTACGCGACCAAGCCTGGTACCCGGAGCAATCACATCACCCAGCAATTCCTGCTTCACATTCAAATGCTTCAAAATGTCCTGATCCCACTGGTCTCCTTTCACACCCAGCATCTGGGAGGTGGAGGAAATGCTCAGTTCATTTTTAGCTACACCCGTTAACAGGTAAGAGATATAGCATGGAATAAACAGTATCCTGGCTGTGTTTTCCAGGTTCTCTGAGTTCTTTAATGATTGCAGTTGGAAAAGCGTATTGAATGTATAGAAATTGATACCGGTACGCTGGAATGTTTCCAATTCGGGCATCATGGACTTCCACTGCTCCTCCATCCCCCTGGTGCGCTTATCCCGGTACGATACAGGCATCCCGAGAAGCTGCCCCCTGTCATCAAGATGCACAAAATCCACACCCCATGAATCCACCCCGATGCTCGAAATTGAATATTCAGACTGGCTCAGGGCTTTACTGATACCCACTCTGATTTCCGACACAATCCCTTCCATATCCCAGCTGTCGTGACCCTCTATTTTCACAATCTTGTTTGGAATCCGGTGGACCTCAATATCTGTAATTCCCTGCCTGTCTATCTTACCCAGCATTACACGAATGCTCCCGGCACCCATGTCTACAGAGATGCAACTGAAGTCATCAATCATTTTCGCAAGTTAGAGAGGAAAGTTGTTTCCAA
>JAOZLK010000365.1:4027-5249 GCA_029934875.1 Bacteroidales bacterium
TTTTGTGTACAAAACAAACATTTTGCCATGTTCAGGTTCCAGGAAATACCCCCGGAAGGGGACCCGTCCAGTCGAGTACAGGAATTCGAGGAAATTCAACCAAAGCTATTGTGTTGCAGGTACTGGTGGATGGCCGAATGGAAAAGCCACCAAATGGCCTTTCCATACTGGAGATTGTACTGGAACCACTCCGGCCATGCAAGGGTTGTGTACAATAGAACAATATATCTGGAACCTGATAAGATTCTACTGATCCCCCCAAACACTCCTTTCGCCACCGATATTGATGATTCCAGGATTCCTCCGAATCAAAATTACTCACTTAAAGGAGGGCGGGTTGATAGCCTGGAAATGGAGGAAGAAATGACATCCGGGGAAAAGGTTCTTCACCTGTTTATTCATTTCACGCTTGGCTACCCGCATGACATCATTTCTCCCGATATCTTCGTATTTGACATGACAGAGGACCTGAATACACTGATCACCTCCATCACAAGGAAGCTTATTGACGGGCAGGTGAAATTCGAGCAGACAGGTAGCCTGGAATTATATTCACTCCTCTTTTCCGTGTTGCACCGCTTACCCGCAAAGGCATGGAAAAGCAGGAATATTGACAGGCGGATTGTACAGGGAATTCGACACATGGAAAAAAACCTTCAGAAAACCGGAATCAGCAATACTACCCTCGCCGGGCTGGGGGGTATGTCAGTGAATGCTTATGCCAGGCTTTTTAAGGAACAGACAGCTTATTCCCCAAGAAAATATTTACTCAGGATGCGCGTGGACAAAGCCTGCAGTCTGTTACACCACAGCGATCTTTCCATCGAACAGATCGCATCCTTTTGCGGTTTTTCTGACCGCTATTACTTCACACGTATTTTCAGCCGCACCATGAATATCCCACCGGGGGCTTACCGAAAGCACAGTTCCTTAATAAAATGAGTGTGCTTTCATTATATTTATAACTTGGCTAAGCCGACAAAGATGTCAAGGATATTAATACTTACCGGATTTTTCATTTTGATCACCTTCCCAATGAACGCGGGGGGAATTAATGTATCCGGCGTGGTTACTGACCAGGACAACAATGGCCCTGTACAATATGTCACCGTCTATATAAACGGATCCACCATAGGCACTATCACGGATCAGGACGGTGCCTTTAAGCTGACAGGATTCAGTGTTCCCTGTGAACTCATCCTGTCGCATGTCAGTTACGAGC